>CAZFUT010000004.1:41462-63416 GCA_964522425.1 uncultured Oscillospiraceae bacterium | reverse complement strand
GGATGAAAAAATGTCCGAAAACTTGACGTTTTCGGACAAATTGTGGTGGAGCATAAGAGATTCGAACTCTTGACCCCCACAATGCCATTGTGGTGCGCTACCAACTGCGCTAATGCCCCGCGACTCGGCTATATTACCACAAGGCAAAAGGTTTGTAAAGAGCTTTTGCTCGATTTTTTTGATTTTCCAGTTTGACACGGGAACTATTTTTTGCTATACTGTCCAAGCGTTTTGAAAGGCAATCGACGCATTGAATGCGGAGAGATGGCCGAGAGGTTTAAGGCGCCAGTCTTGAAAACTGGTGATGCTGCAAGGCACCGGGGGTTCGAATCCCTCTCTCTCCGCCATCATCACATGGAGAAGTACCCAAGTGGCCGAAGGGGCTCCCCTGCTAAGGGAGTAGTACGTCAAAAGCGTAGCGAGGGTTCAAATCCCTCCTTCTCCGCCAAAGGTTCCGAGCAGTCGGAGCCTTTTTCATACTTTCTTCGGCCCGAACGCCCCACGCGGAGGACGCCATGCGCAAGAAGCACCATCAGCCAAGTTTGTTAGGAAGGCTCCTTTCTCATATTCCGCAAAACCAAAGATGGCTTTTCCCTTTTTATCAGGCCGGTCAATTGTTTTTGACGGAGGAAACTTTCGTTTCTGCATCTCTGCCGGATGAATGGGATGGTTTTACCATCGCCTACTGTTCGGATATACACTTTGGCCCGATGGTTTCAACAGCGCGCGCCACGAATTTGATCAGAAAAATGAATGGCTTGCATGCCGACGTGGTGCTGCTGGGCGGGGACTATGGGGAGACAACGCAGACAGGCATTGATTTTTTCAACGCTGTCCCTGCCCCATCCGCCCGTCTGGGCGTTTTTGCCGCCATCGGCAACCATGATTTAAAGGGAAGCGAAGAACAGTTTGGTACGCTGCTTCAAACGATGCAAAAAAAGGGCATTACCCCTTTGCAAAACGCATCGTTCACGCTGCGCGGAAACAGTGCGGATATCGTATTCTGCTCCACAGACGACTCCAAGCTTGGCGCGCCGGATATAGGAGTGCTGTATGTCCGGCATGAACGGCCGTCGTTTGTGATCTTTTTCCCGCATTCGCCGGACATCCTGCCGCGCATCTTCAAGCGCCCGGGGAAAGCCTTTGATCTTGCGGTATGCGGCCATACCCACGGCGGACAGATCACATTGTTCGGCCACAGCCTGCATTCATCCAGCAAGTATGGCGACCGCTACCGCAGCGGCTGGATTGAGGAAAACGGGCATTTCATCTTTGTGTCCAACGGCGTGGGAACATCGTTGATGCCGCTCCGCCTCGGCGCGCCGCCGCAATACCATTTGCTGACGCTGAAAAAGGCTTAAACGATGCGCAAAGCGGGTGCCGCGTTTAGATTCAGGTCTGCCGCTTCGCCCCTTCTGGCCGAAATATAACCGGCGGCGGCGATCATGGCCGCATTATCCCCACACAAAGATAGATCGGGCATATAAAGCCGTATGCCTGATTTTTCGCATTCTTCTTTCATACGGCGCCTGAGCAGGCTGTTGGCCGATACGCCGCCCGCCAACAACAGCTTATTAGCCTGGTGATGGCGCGCTGCGCGCATGGTCTTTTCCACCAGCATATCGACTACCGCTTTGCGGAAAGAAGCCGCCATATCTTCCACACAGATGGCACGATGCTGCTGATCCATTTGATGTAGCGCATTGATAAAGGCTGTTTTAAGGCCCGAAAAGCTGAAGTCATATTCGCCGTTAAGCTTAGGGGTCGGCAGCTTCAGCGCCGTGTCATCCCCCGTTTCGGCAACCCTGTCAAGGCGCGGGCCGCCGGGATAAGGAATCCCCAATACCCGTGCCGCCTTATCAAAGGCCTCGCCTGCCGCATCATCCTGCGTACAGCCGATCAAATGATACCTGTGATCCTTACCCACAGAAAGAATATGGCTATGGCCGCCGCTGACCACAAGGCAAAGGGCAGGCGGTTCCAGTTCCGGCGAAGCAATATAGTTGGCTGCGATATGACCCTCGATGTGGTTGACAGCGATCAATGGCTTTCCTAAAGCAAAAGCCAGCGCCTTTGCGTATGAAACGCCCACCAGCAGCGCGCCGACAAGGCCGGGGCCGTACGTAACCGCGACGGCGTCTATGTCTTCCAGTGTCATTCCGGCTTTTTCCAGCGCCTGGGATACCACGACGTCGATTTTTTCTACATGCGCGCGGCTGGCGATCTCCGGCACAACGCCGCCGTATACGGTATGAAGCGGAATTTGCGAATACACCACATTGGAAAGGACCTGCCGCCCATTGCGCACGACAGCAGCCGCCGTTTCGTCGCACGAAGATTCGATGCCGAGGATGACCATGTCTTTTTTATTCTTAAGCCGCTCGATTCGGGCGTTCATTTGCTGACGGTACATCAATAGCGTTCTTCTTTCTGATACTTTGCTGTAACTGCAAGGACGGATGCAGCCAGCACGCTTAGATAAAAGGGTACGATGCGCACAAGCAGGGTAAGCGCATAGGAAACGAACAGCGGCGTCGGCATCAGGCGGATCATCAACTCCGTCCGAGGATCGAGCAGCCATAGGTCGTTGGTAAACAGCAAGCGGTGAAAGGCTGTGAAGGCGCTGTCAAAATCGAGCCATATCCACAGCGCGGCAAGCACCGCGGCCGTAAAAAAAGCAAAGCAGCCGATCGAGGCGCCTTGGGCGATGCGGCGTCCGTCAATGCCTATCAGGTTAAGCCGGCTCATGCCGTACACCCCCGCAGCGAGCGATAGCAGACCGATCAGGCTCCATCCGAGCGCGTGCCCTATGCCGACCAGCGCGCGCACATCCATGAGATGTGACATTTCCCGCTGGTTAAAAAGCGGCGCGGTTTTATCGGCGGACATGATCTCGTCCGCTTCACCGCGCAGGAAAGCCGTGATGCCGTATGCTGCCGCCGTAATGGTGCGCTCATCCTCAGCAGTCTGCGGCACAAGCGCTTCAAGCATCTTGGACTGCATAAGCGGCGCGTCGGTGGCCAGCAGCGCAAGCTGCCAGCCAAGGAACATCAGCAGCGCAGCAAAAGCAAGGCAGCCGCAAATAAACTTTTTCAACGCAGCCACGTTACTGCATCTTCAAATAGGCGGTAATGAAACCGTCCAGGTTGCCGTCCATCACATCATCGATGTTGCCGGACTCATACCCGGTACGGTGATCCTTCACCATCGTATAGGGCTGAAACACGTAAGAACGGATTTGACTGCCCCATTCGATCTTTTTCATTTCGCCTTTGATATCGGCCATTTTTTCTTCTTTTTCGCGTTCCTGCAGTTCAAGCAGCTTGGCGCGCAGCATTTTCATGCACATTTCACGGTTCTGCACCTGGCTGCGCTCGTTCTGGCAGGAAACGACGATGCCCGTCGGCATATGGGTCATGCGGACAGCGGAGTCCGTTTTGTTGATGTGCTGTCCGCCCGCACCGGTTGAGCGGTAGGTATCGACGCGCACATCCTCCATATTGATCTGGATTTCGCCTTCTTCTTCCAGCATCGGCGCGACGTCCAGCGAAGAAAAAGAGGTATGGCGGCGGGCGTTGGCATCAAACGGACTGATGCGCACCAGACGATGAACGCCTTTTTCGCTGCGCAGATAACCGTATGCGTTGTCCCCGTCCACTTCGAAGGTGGCGGATTTCGTGCCGGCCTCGTCCCCGTCCAAATAGTCCAGAAGCTTGATTTTAAAGCCCCGGCGCTCGCAGTAGCGCGTATACATACGGTACAGCATCTGTGTCCAGTCCTGCGCCTCGGTACCGCCTGCCCCGGCGTGCAGGGAAAGCACCGCGTTGCACTGGTCATAGTCGCCGCGCATCAGCGTTTCCAAAGAAAGCTCGTCGATCTTTTCTTTTAGCGTTAGCAGCATATCGCCCGTTTCCAGCGCTGTATCGCGATCGTCCTCCTCTTGGGCAAGCAGCATCATGGTTTCTATATCATCACACTGCTGCTGCAAACCATGATAATGCTCTAACTTGCCTTCCAGCATGGCGATTCTGCGATTGACCACCGTGGTACGCTCAAGGTTATCCCAAAATCCGGGGGCATTCATTTCTTCCTTCAGCTCTACCAGCTCGCGCTCGATCAGATCGATGTGCAGCCCCTCGCCCGCTTCGTTAAGCGTCTCGCGCATTTCTGACAGTTTTGCCCGGTATTGTTCCAATTCGACGATCATGCAAACCCTCCCAATATCAGGCGTTACGCCCGCAGCAGTGCTTATACTTCTTGCCGCTGCCGCATGGACAGGGGCTGTTGCGACCAACTTTTTCATTTTTCCTAATGGGCTGCGTTCTGCCCCTTGCGGCGTCCGCTTCCGCGGCGTTGTTGGTCGCGGTTACCTGCGCGACCGCCCGCCGCTCCTCGGGTTTTTCGATACGCAGCTGGTACAGATGTCGGATGGTGTCTTCCTGAATCAGACGAATCATCTCATCAAACATGTCGTAGCTTTCCATCTTGTATTCGTTGACGGGGTCGCGCTGGGCATAAGCCCTCAGCCCGATGCCATCGCGCAGGTGATCCATGGCGTCGATATGATCCATCCAGCGCACGTCAACGGATCTAAGCAAAATATTGCGTTCAAGGTCGCGCATATCGATGCCCATGCTTGTAATCGCCTGCTCACGCCGCTCGGAAAAATCATACGCTGTCTTTGTCAGGAAATCGATCAGGCCCTGCCTGTCAAAGCCCTGAATGGCTTCGGCATTCGCTTTCAGCGTGCCGTAGGGAATGCACAGTTTTTCAATATAGTCCGATAGCCCCGCAATATCCCAATGCGCGTTTTCGCCTGTGCAATACCGATCCACCGCTTCGGTAATCAGCTTTTCCGCCATCTTCATGATGGGCTCGTGCATATTTTCGCCTTCCAGCACCTGGCGGCGCTGGTTGTAGATCAGTTCGCGCTGCTGGTTCATCACATCGTCGTATTTCAGCACGCTCTTGCGGATCTCGTAGTTGCGGCTTTCGATACGTTTCTGCGCGTTTTCGATCTGCTTGGTGAGAAGCCCCGCTTCCAAGGGCTCGCTGTCGTCCATGCCAAGGCGGTCGATCAGCGGCTGAATCCTTTCTCCGCCAAACAAGCGCATCAGGTCGTCTTCCAGCGAAATGAAAAACTGCGAAGAGCCGGGGTCGCCCTGCCGGCCGGCGCGGCCGCGCAGCTGGTTGTCGATACGGCGGCTCTCATGGCGCTCTGTGCCGATGATATGCAGGCCGCCCAAGGCGACAACCTTTTCATGCTCCACATCGGTTTCTTTTTTATACGCATTTTTAAGGGCGTTGTAACGCTCGCGCGCCGCAAGCACCTCTTCGGAAACGCGCTCGCTTTTACCCGTTGCTTTGTCAATGATATCCTCGGGGTACTCTTCCTGGCGCATGGTGCGGCGCGCCATATAATCCGGGTTGCCGCCCAGCAGGATATCGGTGCCGCGGCCCGCCATGTTGGTGGCGATGGTGACCGCGCCGTAATGCCCCGCCTGCGCAACGATGGACGCTTCGCGCGCATGATGCTTGGCGTTCAGCACCTCATGCTCCACGCCGCGCATCTCCAGCATGTGGCTCAGCATCTCGCTGACCTCGACCGATGTGGTACCCACCAGAATGGGCTGCATCGTCTGATGGCGTTTGATGATCTCCTCAACGACGGCCATATACTTGCCCTTTTTGCTGCGGTATACGACGTCGTTCATATCCTTGCGGATCATGGGCATATTGGTCGGTATCTGTACGACATCCAGCCCATAGATGCCCTGAAACTCTTCTTCCTCCGTCTTGGCCGTGCCCGTCATGCCCGAAAGCTTTTTGAACATCCTGAAATAGTTCTGGAAGGTGATGGTGGCCAGCGTGCGGCTTTCGCGCTCTACTTTCACGCGTTCCTTGGCCTCAATGGCCTGATGCAGGCCGTCCGAATACCGGCGCCCCACCATCAGGCGGCCGGTAAACTCGTCTACAATGACGACTTCGCCGTTCTGCACGACGTAGTCAATGTCTTTCTTCATCAGCACATTGGCTTTCAGCGCCTGAATCAGATAATGGTTCAGCTCATTGTTTTCGGCGTCCGCCAGGTTATCGACCTTGAACGCACTTTCGGCTTTCGCGGTGCCGCGCTCGGTAAACACAACGGATTTTTCTTTTTCATCCACCGTGTAGTCTTCTTCGGCTTTCAGACGCGATACAAACTGGTCGGCGCGCAGGTACATCTCGGTCGGCTTATCGCCCTGCCCGGAAATAATCAGCGGCGTGCGCGCCTCGTCGATCAAAATAGAGTCCACTTCGTCAACGATGGCAAAGGCATGGCCGCGCTGAACGCGGTCATCCTGATAGATGACCATGTTATCGCGCAGATAATCAAAGCCCATTTCATTGTTGGTGCCATAGGTGATATCGCAGGCATATGCCTCCCGGCGCTGCTCGTTGGTGATGTCATGCGTTACAACGCCGACCGTCAGCCCCATGAAGCGGTAGAGCTTGCCCATGTCCTCGCCTTGGAAAGCCGCCAGATAATCGTTGACGGTAACGATGTGAACGCCTTCCCCCGTCAGCGCGTTCAGATAGGCAGGCAGGCAGGCCGTCAGCGTTTTTCCTTCACCGGTTTTCATTTCGGCGATACGGCCCTGATGCAGAACAATGCCGCCGATCAGCTGCACGCGGAAAGGCCTTAGCCCCAGCGTGCGCTTTGACGCTTCACGCACCGCGGCAAAGGCTTCCGGCAGCAGCGCATCCAGCGTTTCTCCTTTTTGATAGCGCGCCTTGAACTCTGCTGTTTTGGCCGCAAGCTCGTCGTCGCTGAGCTTTTCAAAGGAAGGCTCCAACGCCTCGATCTGATCCGCGAGCTTTTCGACCGGCTTAAGCAGCGCATCGTTGCCGAACCCGAATATCTGTTTCAGTTTATCAAACATGGCTGTCTCCTTTTGGCAAAACGCCAATATATAGTATATCATGCCGTATGATGATACTGCAATGGTTTACATATCTGAACTTCTGAGATAGAATACCTTTGATTTAAGGAGGCATTGTATGTACAGCGGACAGGATTTACAAAATATTTCCCGGCAGTTGATGGCGCGCATATCCGCGCTGGCACTGCCCGTTTTGCTCTTGCTCTCAGGGATCGTTTATTCCTTTATTCGCAGAAGTCAAATTGTGACCATATTGCTGTCCATCGTTCTGTGCTGTATGGCTATTTTTACATGGGGGCTGTTCCTCACCCCGCTTGTAAAATACAAAATGTTTTTAAAAAGCGTGCTGTACGGCATGAACCGCACAACGGAAGGATATTTCAAATGCTTTGTCAACGACCAATCGGAACGCGACGGGGTGCTCTTTTCCCCTCTTTTCATCAACATCAGCGATACGGATGACGAAGAAGACGACCGCCTGTTCTATTGGGACGCACGCCTTCCCCTCCCTTCATGGTCAAAAGGGGATAAACTGATCATTACCTCGCAGGATAAAGCGGTCATTCGCTGGGAAAAGCAATAGCATCAGCAAAAATGCCACCGTCCGCGGACGATGGCATTTTTTTGACTGCGCTTATCCGTTTAGTATTTCGCTCAGCATCTGATCGAGCATCATCAGCATGCGGGGCAAATGGAAGGGGCCTTTGAAGGTGCTGCCTTTGCAGGGCGGCTCGGTGGGTTTGCCGTCCCTGCGGAGATAGCCATACCACTCACCATAAGCGGGATCGCTGAAAAACTGCTTGCAATATTCCAGCGTTTTCTTAAACCAGTTCAGGTAAACTTCTTTTCCGGTATCTCGATACGCCATCAGGGAAGCGATCAGCGTTTCATTGTGCGGCCACCACAGCTTCATATCGTGTTCGTAGGCTTCCGGCGGCTTGCCGAGGCAGTCTATAAAATACAGGATACCGCCGTATTCCTTGTCCCATCCTGCGTTGATCGCATCGGTAAAGATGCCCTCCGCTTCGGCATACAGCGCGCCATCGTTCAGGCGCTTCGCTTCTTCCATCAGGAACCAGCTGCACTCGATATCATGGCCGGGGTTCACGATGCGGCCAGCGGTGAACCGATCCATGAATTCGCCGTCCATACCCACGCTTTCCAGCGTGCACTTCAGGTCTTTCTTGCGATGATAGGTCAGTATATCATGCACGCACTGCCGGCTGCGCGCATCGTAGATGGCCGCAAGCTCCGGGTCAACACGGCGCATCACGCCGGTCAGGTTCAAATAGATCATCGGGTCGGCAAGCGCCCGGCCGGTGCGCGTTTCGGGGATGGTCTTGGGCCCCATGCCCGTCGGGTCTTGGATCAGGCCTCGGTTCAGGTTCCAGATCAGATCATACGCCGCGCGGGCCCTTTTAAGGTTTTCTTTGTTGCCGGTCAGCGCGTAATATTCCGCGTTCGCCATGGCATAGAAGCCTTCGCTGAAGCAGTAGCGGCGCTGGCGCAGCGGCTGCCCGTCTTCCGTTACGGTAAAATACATCCGATTGCCTTTTTCACGGTTGATGCAATACTTTTCCATGAAATCAAGGCAGGATTCGGCGGCTTCCTTCCATTCTGTCTTCTCGCCGTACAGGTTACACAGGCGACTGAACGTCCATGCCGCTCTCCCCTGCATCCACACGCTTTTATCGGTCGAAAAAACCTTCCCTTCCCGGTCAAGGCAGGTATACATACCGCCGTACACCTTATCGAGCCCGTTGTTCAGCCAAAAATCTGCGCATTTTTCCAATTCAGAGCGTACCCACTTCTGCGTTTCCTTCAGATACATACGTTTCCCCTCCTCAATATTCCTCAAACGTGATGGCCTTAAAGTATTTACCGGACGCAAAATGCGCCATCATGGCAGCAATGAACGCTTCTTCGTTGTGCATTTCAAGCGCCCGCACAATGTTTTCGTGCTTTGCAATGGTATCGTCCAGATGCTTCAGTTTTTCGTCCGTTTTGAAGTTTTCGTCGATTGACCAGATCGCATCCATCATCGAAAGCAAGGTGGAGTTGTTAACGCGGGCAAAGAGCGCCATATGGAAGGCCCGATCATCGGCATGAAAAAACAGGTGCTCCCGCCAGCGCGCCTTGATATGTTCCAGTATAGCGCGAATCTCTTTGATGTCATCTTCCTGAAGGGTCAAAAAGGCGGCACGCGCAAAGCCGAGTTCCAGTTTTTTGCGGATGTCCAGCATTTCGGTGATCGTTTTTACTTCTTCCCCAACGCTGGCGAAAATCACATTTTGAAACACAAAGTCAAGGTTAAACTTTTGCAGCACCGTGCCTCGCCCCGGCAATGCGCTGACAAGGCCCATCAGCTCCATCGATTTGATGGCCTCCCGCAGCACGTTGCGGCTGACCCTCAGCTTTTCGCACAGCGACTGCTCCGTCGGCAAAAGATCGCCCGGCTGCAAATTGTTGCGGATGATGATAGAGCGAATTTCACGAAACACCTGCGCGTACAGCTTCTCTTTGCGATCCTGCGGCACAGTCACACGCTCCTTTCCCTGTCCATACCATAACATTACTTTAATCATTCCCACTCTTTTGTCAAGTAGAATATGGAAGCTTTCTTGCGAAAAAATGCCGAACCACCTATAATGGATATGCGCTATAGGAGGTTAACATGAGGATCGGATTATTCTCGGATACTTTTCTGCCCATCGTAGACGGCGTGGGCCGCGTCGTGCTGGCTTACGCCGAAACCATGTCCCAAATGGGGCATCAGGTCACGGTATCCGCTCCCCTGTACGATACAGGCTACAGAGGCGGCATGCCCTACGACCTGATCGACTACACAGCCGTCAAGGTGCCCACACAGCCGCAATATAAAACCGGTTCACCCCTGCTCGATACACATTATCGCAAGCGCATCCAGGCCGCGTCGATAGACATCGTACACGCGCACAGCCCCTTTGGCGCGGGTACGGAGGCTCTGCGTATCGCCCGCGAAAAAAAGCTCCCGGTCGTCGCTTCCTTCCACTCCAAATACTATGATGATTTTTATAAGGTTACCAAAAACGAAACGCTGTCCCGCCTGCTGGTCAGCAGCGTTGTATCCTTTTATAACCGCTGCGATGAAGTATGGGCGGTCAGTGAAACGACGGCCGCCGTGCTGCGCAGCTATGGATACAAAAAAGAGATTGTTGTGGTGCCTAACGGCGTTTCCCTGCGCTGCGCGAAGGGCGAAGCAATCAAGGACATCGAAACCCGTTTTGGCTTGGACGGTAAGCCCTTGCTGCTGTTCGTCGGCCAGATCAACTGGAAGAAGAATATCCTTCGTGTGCTGGAAGCCGCGGCAAAGCTGCATCAGGAGCAGGCACAGTTTAAGCTGCTGCTGGCCGGTCAGGGCCCCGACGAAAAAGAGGTCGCCGCCAAGATAGAAGAGCTGGGGCTTAGCGGCTGCGCCCAAATGATCGGCCATGTTTCCAATGCGGACATGCTGGACGCGCTCTACGCGCGCGCCTCCATATTTACCTTTCCCTCTCTCTACGACAACGCGCCCATGGTGATCAGGGAAGCCGCCGTGATGGGAACGCCCGCCGTACTGGTGGAGGGCAGCAGCGCGGCGGAAATCATTCATGACGGGATGAACGGTTTCCTCTGCAAGGATGATTCGGATGATTTGTATTCCGTATTAAAAAACGCATTGGCCGATCCCGGTAAAACGAAAGAAATCGGGCAGAAGGCGCGTGAAACCATTCCCGTTCCGTGGGAAGGCATCATGCAGACGGTGCTCGAACGGTATCAGGCGCTGATTGACGGACCTTACAGAAGAAAGCCTGGAAGCCGCAAAAGAAGCATATAAAGCCCTTTAGGGGGTGAATAAGAAGAAGCTCCTTCCAGATGCATCATGGGAGGAGCTCCTTCTTGAAAGCAGATTCTTACAGCTTGGCGACGCCGGTGTCGCGGGCAGCCTTGGCAACAGCCTCAGCCACAACGGAAGCGACACGCCTGTCGAAAGGACGGGGAATAATGTATTCCGGCGTGATTTCGCTTTCTTCGATCACGTTCGCAATCGCATAGGTCGCCGCCATGCACATTTCGTCATTGATCTCGGTGGCGCGAACATCCAGAGCGCCCCGGAAAATGCCGGGGAAAGCGAGCACGTTGTTGATCTGGTTCGGGAAGTCGCTGCGGCCGGTACCGACCACGGCAGCGCCCGCTTCGATCGCCTCGTCCGGGAAGATTTCGGGCGTGGGGTTGGCCATCGGGAAGAGGATGGGATCCTTCGCCATGGAGCGCACCATATCCTTGGTAACAGCGCCGGGAGCGGAAACGCCAAGGAACACATCGGCATCCTTCATCGCGTCCGCCAGACTGCCCTTCTTCATTTTACGGTTGGTCACGGCGGCGATTTCCTCTTTGGCTTCGTTGTTGCCCGGGCGGCCCTGGTACAGAATGCCGCTCCTATCCACCAGTACGACGTCCGTAGCCCCCATGGCCATCAAGAGCTTCGCGATGGCTACGCCCGCGGCGCCTGCGCCGTTGATGACGATGCTGATATCGGCAATGTTCTTTTTGACATACTTCAGCGCGTTATGCAGGGCTGCGCCGGCTACGATGGCCGTGCCGTGCTGGTCATCGTGGAAGATCGGGATATCGCACAGCTCTTTGAGCCTTTTCTCGACTTCAAAGCAACGGGGCGCCGCGATGTCCTCGAGGTTGATGCCGCCGAAGCTGCCGGACAGCAGATAGATGGTGCGCACGATTTCGTCCGTATCCTGCGATTTGATGCACAGCGGGAACGCATCCACATCGGCGAAGGACTTAAAGAGCGTGCACTTGCCTTCCATCACCGGCATACCGGCTTCGGGGCCGATGTTGCCCAGGCCCAGCACGGCGCTGCCGTCGGTGATGACCGCCACCAGATTGCTGCGGCGCGTCAATTCATAAGACAGTTCCGGCTCTTTTTGAATAGCCAGACAGGGTTCGGCAACGCCGGGGGTATAGGCAAGGGACAATTCCTCCTTGTTGGTGACCGGGCAGCGCGCTACCACTTCGATTTTGCCCTTCCACTCACGGTGGAGCTGCATGGCTTTTTCTTTGATATCCACAGGCATCCTCCTAATATGGTTATTTGACATGGATAGTTTAACACCGTATATAGCGCCTGTCAATTGAATTGCCTAACCCTTTTCGGGCTGTTATAATGGTACGGTCAGCATAGAGAGGGAATGTACAGTGGAACAATTAAGCACCACCATCACAGATACCATTTACCGCAACGAAGAAAACAGCTATTCCGTACTGGAGGTTCAAGCGGGCGGAGAAGCTGCCACCGTTATTGGCAGCCTTCCTCCGTTTTCTCCGGGCGAAACGGTCGTTTTTGAAGGCGTCTGGAGCGAACACCCCATCTATGGCAGGCAGTTCAAAGCCGAAAAGTTCCAGCTGGAAACGCCCGGTTCATTAAGAGGGATTGAACGATATCTCTCTTCCGGGCTGATTAAAGGCGTAGGCCCGGCAACCGCCCGCATGATCGTGGAAGCGTTTGGCACGGACACGCTGGACGTAATGACCAACCATCCCGAGCGATTGATGGATATCCCCGGCATCGGCCGCGTGCGGTATCGGCAGATCCGCGACAGCTTTATGGAGCAGGTCACCACCAGACGCGCCATGGTGTTTCTGCAGACCTACGGCTTATCCCCTCTGCTTTCGATGAAGATTATTAAACAGTACGGTGACCGCACCGAAGAGGCGCTGCGCCGGAACCCCTATCAGCTGATCGACGACGTCGACGGCGTCGGCTTTTTAACGGCAGACCGCATCGCGCAGAGCATGGGCATATCGGCGCAAAGTGAATTCCGCCTGCAATACGGGTTAAAGTTTGTATTGATGGAGGCTGCTTCCAACGAGGGCCATACCTATCTGCCGCGTGAAACGCTGCTCAGGCGCGCGCAGGAACTGCTGAACGCTTCCATGGATGTATTGCAGATACAGCTGCAAGCGTTGATTTTAAGCAAAGACCTGTCTGTCTGTTATTCGGAAGATATAGAAGCCGTTTCTCTCAGCCGTTTTTTGTACACGGAAAAAGAGATCGCTTTGCGGCTGATCAAACAGTCCCGCTCGGCCTATAAGCCCATTGATCAAACCGCTGTCAAAAGCCGTATCCGGCTGTTTGAGCAAAACGAACACATCGTTTTCAGCGCCCGTCAAAAAGAAGCGATCGAGCTGGCCGCATCTTCCGGGCTGCTCATCATTACCGGCGGACCGGGCACGGGCAAAACCACCATCATTAACTGCATCATCTTCGTGTTTCAAAGCGGGGATCAGGTATTCCTTGCCGCTCCCACCGGCCGAGCGGCCAAGCGCATGACGGAAGCGACCGGCCATGAAGCAAAAACCATCCACCGCCTGCTTGAATTCGGCGGGGAGGAAGATCAGTTTCAGCACGATATTGATAACCCGCTGGACTGTTCCTGCCTCATCATCGACGAAGCTTCCATGATCGATATCTATTTGATGCGCAGCCTCCTGCGCGCCATCTCCCCCGATACGCAGCTGATCTTTGTGGGCGATGCCGACCAACTGCCCTCCGTCGGCCCCGGCAATGTACTGGGCGATATGCTCAAAAGCGGCATCCTGCCTAACGTGTTTCTAAACGAGATATTCAGGCAGGAAAAAGAGAGCGCCATTGTCATGAATGCCCACCGCATCAACCACGGACAGATGCCGGTATTCAACCAAAAGGGAAGCGATTGCTTTTTAGAACGAAAACAGAACGGCCGTGAAACAGCGGAAGCCATCGTTGACCTTTGCAAAACAAGGCTTCCCGCTTTTCTGCATATCAAAGACGGTGTTCAGCAGATTCAGGTATTGTCTCCGACACGCAAAGGTCAGTGCGGTGTAGACAGCCTGAACCGCATGCTGCAGGCGGCCTTAAACCCGCCTTCCGCTGAAAAGCATGAAATTATGTTCGGCGATCTCATCTTCCGCGAAGGCGATAAGGTGATCCATAAGAAAAACAACTATCGCCTTGCGTGGCTGCAGGATGACGGCACAGAGGGAGAAGGCGTATTCAACGGCGATATCGGCATGGTCGTTGAGGTCAACGGCGAGGATAAAGCGCTGTCTGTGCGCTATGACGACAACCGTACGGTCGAATATGAGTATAGGCAGCTGGAAGACCTTGATCTTGCCTATTGCCTTTCCGTACACAAAAGCCAGGGCAGTGAGTTTTCCGCCGTCGTTATGCCGGCGGTAGGCGGCCCGCCGATGCTGATGACCCGTAATCTTTTCTATACTGCCGTAACCCGCGCCCGTCGTCTGCTGGTTATGGTCGGTTTTCTCAAGGGCATCGAAAGCATGGTGAATAACGACCATATCACCAAACGCTACACGCTTCTGTTGGATCATTTGCTCTCACTGGGGACTGCCTATGCGGTGGATTGATCGTTTTGTCCGCATGCTGTTTCCCCGTTCGCGCTGTCTCGCCTGCGGGGAGCCGCGCCGTATGGACGAGGGGGACAGCCTTTGTGCAGCGTGCGAAGCGTCGCTGCAAAAACAGCGGTTAATCCGTCATGTGTGTCCGCAGTGCCTCTCTCCCCGCGTCGGGAATACCCCTTGTCCCTACTGTCTGGAAGGCGGTATGCGGGGGCTGCAAGCCGCCTACGCCCCATACCATTACCATGGCGTCGTGCAGCAGCTGGTGGTAGAGTTAAAATTCGGCCTGGTCGAAGATGCCGCACAGCCCTTGGGCAACGCCATGGCTGAGTGCGTCCGAAACGGATCGTTTGATGCGCTGGTTCCCGTCCCGCTTTCCGATCAAAGGCTGCGGGAGCGCGGTTTCAATCAGGCCGCTGTGCTTGCAGGCATCGTTGCAGAAAAGAACGGCTGGCACGTTATGAATGCGCTGAAGCGTATCCGAAACACGCACAGGCAATCTTCCCTGCTTTCCGCTATGCGCAGGGAGCGCAATGTAGCGCGGGCTTTTAAAACCGTCATGCCCGTTCAGGGGCTTTCCCTGCTGCTGGTAGACGATGTGCGCACCACAGGCGCCACGGCAAGGGCCTGTGCCGATGCGCTGCTCCAGGCGGGGGCCAAAGAAGTATCCCTTTTAACGGCCGCCGTTGCGCCGCCCAAGAAACGCAGATAGGGGGTTGCCATGAACGATATTTTTATACGGTCCGAGGCCATTTTGGGCATTGACGGCATCCGCGCGCTGCAAGGCAAGACAGTAGCGGTGTTTGGGCTGGGCGGCGTCGGCGGGGCGGCGGCGGAAGTGCTGGCACGCGGCGGGATCGGCCATCTGATGTTGATCGACCATGACGTCGTCCAAAAAAGCAACATCAACCGCCAGCTGATCGCGCTTCATTCCACGCTGGGCATCAAAAAAACCGACGCTGCCGCCCGGCGCCTCCACGATATCAACCCCGATATGAAGCTCTCTCTGTACCCGATGTTTTTTGACGCTTCGACGCAGCGGGATATCCCGCTCCAGCAGTGCGACTACATCATCGACGCCATCGACTGCGTGCCGTCCAAGCTGCTGATTGCGCATCTTGCTTCCGCGTATGGTGTTCCTCTGGTTTCGTGCATGGGCACCGCGAATAAGACGGATCCTTCACAGCTTCGTTTCAGCGATATCATGCGCACATCCGGCTGCCCCCTGTGCCGAGCGGTGCGGCAGAAATGCCGCAAAGAGGGCATCGAAAAGCTGGCCGTGCTGTATTCACCGGAGCCGCCGCAAAGTGCCCCGATCATTGACGAAACAAGCGGACGCCGCTGCCCGGGCAGCCTATCCTTCGTGCCGCCGGTCGCGGGGATGATGCTGGCCGGCCGTGTCATTTTAGAGCTATCGGGCTATTCCGCTTCAAAACAGGCCTGACAGGCTTCCCTTGCCGTATCGAAGCTGAAACCTTTGCGCACCAGCATTGCGGATGCATTGGCTTTTAGTATTCTCTTGTCCAGCGTCTGCCTTGTGCGCGCATATTTTTCGACATATCGCCTGGCCAGCGCCAGCTGTTCGTCAGGGGCAGAAAGCCCCTCCCCCATCATTTCGTCAACCGTCGCGCGGTCGATCCTTTTCATCAACAGCTCCTGGCGGATACGGTGCGGGCCGATTTTTTTGCTTCTTCTTTCGATCAGGTTCTTTGCATAGCGCCGGTCATTCACATAGCCGCGTTCCTTCAAAAGCGAAAGCACCGCTTCGCCCGTTTCCTCCGTATAGCCGCACTCCGTCAGCTTTTCTTTTAATATCTCCGCCGGATAGTCTTTCCTTTCCAGAAAGAACGCGGCCCGCTCGCAGGCAAAGCGGAAAGCCTCTTTTATATGCGCGCTCATATAATCGTCGATATCAAAGGCCGTCCCTGTTTTCAAAGGAAACAAACGCAGCAGCGGCGCAGGCACCCGAACGCGCAATCCGTTTTCGGTATCAATCGTAAAGTACGCGCCTTTTCGTTCGACTTTGGTTATGATATCTGCCACTGCTGCCACATCCTCATCAGCTCAAGGTTTACGTCAGCCATCACGCCGCTTCTCTTAAGCGCCGCACCGGAAGACAGAAACACCATGCCGCTCTGCTTTGCGGCATCGAAAAATACCCCATGCACCGCGCCGTATGCCAGTCCCTGATGCCCATATAGCGTATACGGCGCAACGGAGGGGTCATCCAGTACGAACAGCCCCAGCCCCTGTTGAAGACGCCAATCCCTTTCCGCAAAAGAGGCAAGGGGCCTGCGCATTTCCTCCAACGTCTTTTCTTTCAAAAAGCCGGGCACCATCAAAGCTTGGGCAATTTTCACGGCACCCTCCATATCAATGCAGCAGTTTCCCTGCGCCATTCCATAGTGGCGCGTCGGATCGGGCGCATCCCACCCCGCGTCCGTTTTGCTTTTTCGCGCCGACGCGTCAAACGCCGGAGCCTTTCCTGGGGGCAGCACCTGAAAAGCATCGGCCAGATCGCCTTGGATATGCTGCGGATAAAAAGAAGCCTTTATATCCAGCGGCTCAAACAGACAGCGCTGCATCAGCGTTTCAAAAGAAATACCTGTTTTTGCTTCCAAAACGGAGGCGATTACCCCCGCGCCGAAGTTGGAGTAAGCCCACTGGTTTTCAGCGTCGCATGGACGGTAGTTGTCAGCATTCAGAAGCGCTGCAAGCTCTGTATCCGTCCCCACCAGGCGCAGATAGCTTTCCCCGTCGCGAAAGCCGGCGCGATGGCTCATCAGCGTCCGCAGCGTCACAGGCCAACCGTTATTGATGGGGTACGGAAAGAATGCATTGATGTCCTCATCAAGCGAAACAACCCCCTGCTCCTGCATTTTCAGCACGCAGGCAGCGGTGATCATCTTGGACACCGACGCAACACGAAAACAGGTATCCTGCCGCACAGGCAGCCCTCGGTGGGCGTCTCCCCACAGGGCATGCGCGCAGATGCCATCCCGATGAAACAGCGCAAACGATGCGCCGTATACCTGATAACGCCGCATGATGCCGGAAAACCGGCGCAAAAAGTCTTCCCGCCGTTTTTCTTCAAAGCCGAACGCTGCGAGCTGAACCTGTTTATTCTTCCGAACCGGCCACAATGCCGCCGCCAAATTATAAATCGCCTGGCGCATACGCATTGTCCCGGTAGGTCGAATACAGGTATATCACAAATATCCCTTCGATCAGCGCGCCTATAAACAACAGCGGCATATTTTCATTGAGGGCGGCAATCAGCGCGAGGACAATCCCGATGGCGCACAGTACGGCGAACAATTTTGGAATCCCTTTTCTTCTGATCAGCAGAACTGCCGCGACGGCATACAGGAGGATGCTGAGTCCCTGAGAAACCCGAAGCGTGCCCAGCATCAGGCTGTCTGTCCGCATCATTTCAATGACCATTCGGCCCAATCCATACCACAAAAAATACCAGAGCACCGTTTCACCGTCCCTCACCCGAAGGCTTTTTCGTTTCAAATAAATCAGCGCGAAGCCTGTCAGGTTCCACAGGGATTCATAGAAGAATGTCGCGTAATACCATTGAGACTGTATCTGCACCGCCACCGGGAAAAAGCGGAGCGTCTCAGACGCAACCTGCCGCCCGTGCGCCTCCTGATTGAAAAAGTTGCCCCATCGGCCGATGGCCTGCCCCAGCAGCAGGCTGGGCACCGCTGCATCCAGCACACGAAGATACGGCAGCCTGCGCTTTTGGGAAAGCACAAGCAGCCCCAGCGCGCCGCCGATCACACCGCCGTAAATGGCAAGGCCGCCCTGCCATATATACAGCACGGACAGAGGATTCTGCCGAAACTCATCCAGCGCAAAGAGAACATAGTAAAGCCTCGCCCCGATAATGGCAGGCGGTATGGCAAACAGGATGATATCAACGCCTGTGTCTTTGGGCAGACGCCTTTCTTTTTCTTCCCGCGTGCATAAAACAGCGCCGAGCAGGATGGCCAGCGCGATCAGCAGGCCGTATAGATTCAGGTTCATTGTACGCCCATCCCCTGTATTTGTTTGACAGCACGGCAGAAAAACGCCGTGCCCAACGCCAGCGCTTCTTCATCCAGCTTAAACGCGCCGTGATGCAGAGGGGGATTGCTTTCCCCCTTTACGCCAACGCCCAGCAAGCCGTAGCAGGAGGGCGCAATCGACCTGTATTCGGAGAAATCGTCCCCGATCATGGCAGGCGCAAGCTGAAGCACGTTGTTGGTAGAAACGATGTCTTCTGCCGCCGCTCTCGCCTTTTTGGAAAGCTCCGCGTCATTAAACACCAGCTTTGCCTGATTGATGAGCTGGAACTCTCCCCCGCATTGATGTGCCGCCGCGGTATGTTCGACAATTTCCTTTATTCTTTGGATGATCCTATCGCGCAGCGCATCGTCAAACGTGCGCAGCGTGCCTTCTATTTCGGCTTTCTCCGCAATCACGTTCCAGCGCGTTCCGGCATGCAGGCTGCCCAGCGTCAGCACCACGGGCTGCATGGGCGGTACAAAGCGGGAAACGATGTGCTGAAGCTCCGTCACCACCGCCGCCGATGCCGTTACCGCGTCCAAACACAGGTCAGGATAGGCGCCATGGCCGCCCTTTCCGTGAATGCGGATCGAAAGGATGTCCGTGCAGGAGCATACCGGCCCGTCCGAAATGCTGATCTGTCCCTTTTCCAACTGCGGCCATACATGGAGGCCGAGAAACGCGTCGGTATGGTTAAGCAGTCCGGTCGCCATGGCGTCTTTGGCGCCGCCGCCGCCCTCTTCGGCGGGCTGAAAAATCACCTGCACGCTGCCCTTCAGCTGCTCCGGATGCTCTTTCCAATACATGCAGGCCCCCAGCCCCATCGCCATGTGCGCATCATGCCCGCAGGCGTGCATGATGCCGTTATTCTGCGATTGATAGGAAAAGCCGGTCAGTTCCTTTACTTCCAACGCATCCGTATCGCAGCGGATGCCGATTACTGGCGCGTTGTTGTCCGTACCTTTGAATTGCGCGATGGTTATATTGTCCTTTGGCGCTAAAAAGGCAACGTCCATCTCCCCCAGCCAGGCGCGCAGGCGCCGATGGGTTTCAAATTCTTTGCGCGAAGGCTCAGGAAAACGATGCAGTTCACGCCGGTAAGCAACGATGCGGTCAAGATGACCTTGGGCCCATTCAAGTTCGGGGTTCATGCCTTTTCACCTCTCCCGTCAATCCATCCCAGCGCCTTCATTCTCTGATAAACCGGCCCATGGATCAATTGATCTTTCAAATACACATACTTGTAGCTCGAATATACTTTTCGGCCATCGGGCCACACAACGGCCCCGCTGCCATCCTTTTTAAGGGGCAAACGACAGACGCTTTGGTCGGGCAATACGGTCGAAAGCCGGTTGTGGCACCGATTGCCCAGCAGCAGGTCAAATACCCCCATATCCGGGTCGATGGCAATATGGTTGCCCGTATACCCACTTAGGGCAAAGGCGCGCTTCCCCATCCAGAGCGGCACTTCGCTAAGACGCGGTACCGCGCTCTTGGAAAAGCACAGAAAACCCATATATTGCCTGTATTCTCCGTCGGGTTTCAGGTGTCCTGTTCGGTTGATGCCAATCGCTCCCAGGGTTTCATGGGGGATGATTTTCCCGGAAAGCAGTCCCTGCGCAAAGCGCACCATGTCGCCTTTGGTGGAGAACAGCCCCGCGTGACCGGACACATTTCCGTCTCCCCGGCTCAGTATCCTTGCCTTGGGATCATGCGCGGTGCCCTCCGGCACTTTCAGGCTGACCCTGTGCTGCCCGTTGATGATGCAGTGCTCATAGTTATAATTCATGCAGTCGGTGAGGCGTTCTTCCGGCACCGTTCCCCATGTTTCCGACATACTGAGAGGCATAAAAATATAATCCTTCAAAAAATCGATGTACCGTTTCTTTGAAACCGCTTCGATCAGGTATTTTAGCGCCAGCGCATTCATATCCGAATAAATTTTTGCCTGCGGCGCGGAGGATGCAAAGATATCAAACACCTGTTTTTCCGCCATATCCGCGTTGGGCTGGGCGTCGATACGCTCCGGCGACTTCAGCACCGCCCGATAGCACAGAACATCATGCAGGCTGACGTCTTGCAGGCGGCGGAACCGGGCGTCCATACGCCCGATACAGTCCGTCATGGCGACTTCCCTGTTTTCAAGCAAAATAAAAACGGCAACACAGGTAAACAGCTTGGTCAAGGACGCCAAGTCATACACCGTATGCTCCGTAATGGGCTGCTGTCTGATCGCAAACCGTCCGTCCGATTCGTTCACTTCGCTTCTGAGACCGATAGACACGCTTTCGCTGCGCTGCGCATCCCCATAGGCCAAAGTAAACCCCGTCAGCATATGCAGGTCGTGAACCAGCCGCTCCGGTCCTTTCAAATCAGGCGTCATCATACAAAGTTCAGATAGCCAAAGCATTCCGGCCTGTGGAAATCGGGAGCGCCCGTTTTTTGCCATGCCTGCAAGGCTTCGCCGCGCATGGAATGGTCTATTCTGAAAAAGTTTACGCGCCAGGAAACGCCTATGGCCGGCGGTACATCAAAAGCGGCGTAGGGTATCTTCCATACCGATGTGATGCTGCGCTGTGCCCGATCAAACACAGTGCGCGTTTCCCAGCCTTGGATATCATATCCCATGAACAGATGCCGATTGCCGTTATCATCGTAGCGGATGATGCCGTCAAACCGTACATCGTATGGGCTTGCTTCCAGCTCTATGTAAGCAGACAAATCGTTTTTGTCGGCAATAAAGGCTTCAAACACGTCTTCCCGGTATATGGGCTCATCATGCAGGCGGAATATCGAGCGCACTTCATCGTCCTGGCCCTGATAGCGAATGTATAGGTCTTCTTCCGGGTCGCAGCGAATAACCGAAACCGAAGTTGAAAGAAAGGGCGCTTCCCCGCTTACAACGTCCACAAGGGCATAAGCTTCCGCTTGTTCCCATGCCGCATGGCCTGCGTCCGGGAAAACGGAGCAGGCCACATGGCGGCATATGATATGGTTGTTTGGAATATGATTAGCCATCGCTTTATTTTTTATTGAGGACTTGCAGCGCAAAGTCTCTTGCATACTGTCTCGCGTCGGAAAGCTCGCTGTCACCGGGTTGAAAACGCACTTTGAAGCCTTCCACCGTGCATACCTTCAGCTGGGCCAGACGCGCCATGATATTCGGCACGCCTTCGCCGCTCCAGCCGAAGGAGCCGAAGGCTGAGGCCACCTTGCCCTTGACCAATACCGGGTGCATATTCAGCGTCAGCTCATAGATGGGCTGCAGCGCGTCGCCCAGTATCGTGGGCGTGCCCAGCAGGAAACCGTCAGAAGCAAGGATCGCTTCCACCACCTGTGCTTTGTTCTGATCCGTTACTTCGAACAGCCGAATATCCATCTGTCCGTCAGCCTTTAATTCATCGGCAATGGTATCCGCCAGCTTTTTCGTATACCCATAAGCGCTTACATAGGCAATGGTGACCGCCGGCTTTTCCTTGGGCGCAGGGCGGCACCACGTTTCATAGCTGGACAGAACATGGTCGATCTCGCTGTCAAGCAC
>CAZFUT010000004.1:0-41452 GCA_964522425.1 uncultured Oscillospiraceae bacterium | reverse complement strand
CGGGCCGTGTCCCGTTAAGATGATGGAGGGCTGAAGCGCCTTGGCAAATTTGACGCCGTTTACGCAGAAGGGGCTGGCAAACGGGTTCATGATGATGCGGAAGTAATCCTTCTGCGCTTCAAAGTACGAGGTCTTATCCGCCATATGGCTGAGCAGCACCGGCGCATAGCTGTAATGCGCGCCGAAGAAATCGCAGCAGAACAGCGCTTTGGTCGTTTCATCCACCGTAAACATGGTATCCGGCCAATGCAGGTTGGGCATCGGATGGAAGGTAAGAACACGGTTGCCCAAATCCAGCGTATCGCCCGCCTTGACCGCAAGGCTCTTGAAGGGACGGTTGACAATGTGGCTCAAAAACTGGATCGCGCTGTTGGTGCCCACCACGGTGATCTCGGGATTGAGCCGTAAAAGCTCTGTCATTGAACCGGCATGGTCCGGCTCCGTATGGCTGCAAATCAGGTAATCCGCTTTTTCAATGGGCGATATCGCGTTTACTTTTTCAACATATTCGTCGAAAAAGGGGGACTTTACCGTTTCAACCAAGGCGACCTTTTTTTCGCCCTTTAACAGATACGCATTATAGCTGGTTCCGTACGGCGTGTGCATGATGATGTCAAACACTTCCAGCCCCGGATCCTGCACCCCACAATAATACAGGGAAGGTTTCAGCTCCATGATGAATTCTCCTTATGGATTACTTGGTGCCAAACAGCCTGTCGCCGGCATCGCCGAGACCCGGCAGGATATAGCCATGGTCGTTCAGCCGCTCATCCAGCGCCGCTACATAGATGTTTACATCCGGGTGATCCTTCTGGATGCGGGCAATGCCTTCCGGCGCCGCAATCAGGTTAACAAGGCTGATATTGTTGCAGTTTCTTTGCTTGATAAAGCTGATTGCAGCGGAAGCCGAGCCGCCGGTCGCCAGCATGGGGTCAAGCACGAAAAGGAAACGCTCTTCGGAATCGGCCGGCAGCTTGCAATAGTATTCCACAGGGTTTAACGTCTCAGGGTCGCGGTAGAGACCGATATGGCCGACTTTTGCGTTGGGGATCAGCCTGTGAATACCGTCGACCATGCCAAGACCGGCCCGCAGAATGGGAATGATGCCGATCTGACGGCCCGCCAGCATGCGCGTTTTCATCCAGCACAGCGGTGTTTCCACGTTCACTTCCTCTGTCGGCAGGTCGCGCGTCACTTCGTACACCATCAGCATGGAAATTTCATCCAGCAGTTCCCGGAATTCCTTGGTGCCGGTATTCTTATCCCGCATGATGCTCAGTTTGTGCTGAATCAGCGGATGATCGAAGATATGTACTTTTCCCTCCATGATGTTAACCCTTTCTGTTCGTCATTCTGCTCATGTTGCAACCATTGAGTATTATATAGTACCCGTCAAACGATATCAAGGGCTTTGCAGGCGAAAGCGCGCCGCGTCGCCGAGCAGAGAAGCAGCGTGCTGCTGGCCGCTTTCACTTCCGTCGCGTGTTTCACCGATCAGGCGCGCGATTTCCTGCACCCGGCCCTTATCGTCCAGATAGATCACTTCCGTCAATGTGCGTCCATCCTTTTCATATTTTCTAACAAGCGCCTGGGACGATGCCATGGCGGCGATCTGCTGCAGATGGGTAACACAGATCACCTGATGCCGCTTTGCGATCGACCACATTTTTTCAGCCACAACAGCCGCCGTATTGCCGGATATGCCGGTATCCACCTCGTCAAACACCATCGTCGGCACCATTGTTTTTTCGGCCGAAGCCGCTTTGATGGCCAGCATGATGCGCGAAAGCTCGCCGCCCGACGCCGTTTTGCTGAGCGGCCTTGGCTCTTCCCCTTTATTGGGAGCGATCAGAAAACGCACCCTGTCGCTGCCAGTTTCAGCAATCTGCTCGCTGTCCGTTTTCATTTCCACCAGAAAACGCGCGCCCTTCATGTTCAGCGCGGAAAGCTCGTGATCGATCTTTTGCTCGGTTGCCCCCGCAAGCGTCTTTCGCTGAAGCGTCATTGCGGAAGCCAGCGCGATGTATCGCTCTCTCTCTTTTTCTTCAAGGGCGCGCAGCGCCTCGATTTCGCTGTCAAGGCCGCACAGCCTCTCGATTTCCTGCGAAACCGTATCAAAATGCCGCAGCACTTCGCCAATATTGACGCCGTATTTCTTTTCCAGCTTGCGAATCGTATCCAGCCTGTTTTCAATTTCTTCCAGGCTATCGCCGTCCGTTAAAAGCCCCTCCTCCTCTTTACGGGCCGTCAGGGCGATGTCTTCCATCTCGTAATACAAAGATTCCAGGCGTTTATCCATTTCGGCATACTCAGCGCTGTAGGAAACGATTCCTTTGATGCTGTCTCCCGCTTTTCTGACCAGCGACAGCGCGTCGCCCTCCCCCGCATCACCCTCGATCAGGCTGCCATAAACCGTTTTTAGGGCTTTGCTGATCTTGCTTGCGTAGCGCAAGACGTCGCGGCGCGAAACAAGCTCTTCTTCTTCCCCGTCTCTTAAACGAGCCTTTTCGATTTCTTTATACTGGGTTTCCAGCTTTTCCAGCCGCACCTGGCGGTACTCGATATCCCGCACGGCATCTTCGTATGCTTTGCGGGCCTGCCGATATATCCTGTGCTGTTCAGACACCCCGGCCAGCGCATCCCGGTAAGCATCGTCCCCCAGCGCATCAAGGAATTTTAAATGCTGATCCTCCGAAAGCAGGGCCTGATGCTCGTGCTGCCCGTGAATCTCCATCATAAAAGACGCCAGCGCTTTGAGCACGCTGAGGCTTACCAATACGCCGTTGATCCGGCAAACGGTGCGTCCGGACAGGGTGATTTCTCTGGACAGCACCAGCGTTTCATCCTCGCCGTCCAATTGCTGCGCTTGAAGGTACTCCAAAGCGCCCGGGCTGCCGGACAGAGAAAAAGTGCCTTCCACATACGCTTTCTGCGCACCGGAACGCACCATATCTTTATCGGCTCTGCCGCCCAATACGACAGAAACCGCATCCACCACGATTGATTTTCCAGCGCCCGTTTCGCCGGAGAGCACCGTCAGCCCCTCGTGAAACGGAAGAAGCAGCTCTTCGATCAGCGCAAAATTACGGATCAAAATCTGTTGAAGCACATTCTCCCTCGAATCAGTTTAATATGTCGTTAAATTTGTCAACGACAAGCGCAGCTTCGTTTTCATCGTGCACGATCACCAGAATGGTGTTATCGCCCGACAGTGTCCCCACGATTTCCGGCCAGCGCATGCTGTCGATGGCTTCGCCTGCCACGTTCGCGCTCCCGGCCAGCGTACGGATCACGATGATGTTGCCGGCAGGCGTAATGGAAAGCACAGAATCCACAAACATGCGCACAAAGCGGTCGGAAATGCCATGCTCTGCCTGATCGGCTGTCGCGTACTTGTAGCCGCCGTTCTGCGCAAGCACCTTCAGCAGCCGCAGCTCTTTGATATCGCGCGATACGGTGGCCTGCGTAACCTTGTACCCGAGCTCTTTTAAGCTTCGGGCCAGCTCTTCCTGTGTCCTTACATCCTTCTGCTCAATCAGCGATAAAATCGCTGTCTGTCGGGCGCTTTTCATGATTCCCTCCGTTATTCCATACTCCACTCGGATTGCTTGCTTCTCAGGCGCGAAAGGAAGCGATGCTCCGAAAAACGTATAAATCTTGCCCTTTCGGCCGCCTTTTCAATGTTGATTGCGATTGCCTTCTGGACAGGCACAGAGATTTGACCGTCAATGATCAACTGATTCGTCCTGCCCGCGGGATTTTCCATGGTCAGCGTCAGATGCTGCGTGGACGGCAGCACCATCGGCCTGTGATGAAGCACGTGCGAACAGACCGGTATGACCGCGATGCACTCAAGCAAGGGAGAAATCACAGGGCCGCCGGCCGACAAAGAATAACCTGTTGTGCCCGTCGGAGTCGATACAAGAACGCCGTCGCCATGCACGGTAAAAATAATCTCGTCATCGGCCGCTGCCTGCACCTTGATGCTGCTGGGATTCTGCCCCCGCAACAGCGCAAGGTCGTTCATGACAAGGTACGTCTCCCCGCCTTTTACGGAAGCTTTCAGCATCATACGCTCTTCGATGCAGTATTGATGCCGAATCAGTTGATCCGGGATGCCGCTTAGCGCATCAAAGCTTGATTCCATCAAAAAGCCGATATGGCCCATGTTGATACCCAGCACGGGAATCCCGTTGCGCGCGGCGGCAGGTACGGCCCGCAGCAGCGTTCCGTCGCCGCCCAAAGAAATAATGCCCGTCATGGGCGCGGCAACATCGCGTACATCGATGCTTTTCCCTATCCGCAACCGTTCATACAGCCATGTATCCAGCGCAACGTCCGCGCCCCGCTCCATCAGCCCCACCGCAAGGGAGCGGGCGGCTTCGGTCGTTTCCGGCTTATAGGGGTTCGCAAAAATAAAATACGAATCGGGTTTCATTTTTGCCTCCTCGTTGCAGAATCATACCACAGGATGTATATTATTACAACCAATGTTGAATAGAATACAAAAGTTATACACTCAGCGGTCGAGCGTACCCCGCCAATATTCGGCAGGTTTGGGATTATATTTGTCGGTAGACACCAGACGTTCTTCTACCATCACGCCGTCCACATACTTTCTAAGATAGGTGGATACCTGATAACCGTCTATTGTCTTTTGAGCCAGCTTGGTTTCGTCCTTATACGTGACATATTCATGGTTTTTATCCGGCACATACGTTACATCAAACGTTGTCAGCACCTGATCGATCACCGAATGCAAACGATATGTCACCTTGTCGCCCAGCGAGGGGCCATATATACGCACTTTGGCAACCAGTGTTTTTTTGTTTGAGCCGGGTTCCACATGCGCGGTAAAGTATATCTTGCCTCCGCTGGTGTTTTTAAACTGAAAATCGATTTCTCGGTCTCTGGTAAAAAACACCGTGGCATCCTGCCCCTTTTCTGTATAAAGAACCGGCGCGGAATGGATGCTTCTCTTGACAATCTCCAAATCGTTCAGCAGGGCGGCCTGATAAATGGTGGTGCTCACCTGGCATACGCCGCCGCCCACGCCCAGCACCATTTCCCCTGAAACCTGCTCGTCCGCCTCAAAGAACCCAGCCTGCAGGGTGCGCGGCCCTACAATTTTATTGAAGCTGAACTTTTCTCCAGGCTCGAGTATCAGTCCATTGATTTTGGCCATCGACACGCGAATGTTGTTGTTCCGGTTTTCTGTCGAATTTTTGCTGATCGCCGTTGATGCTTCAGCGCGCAGCGTCACTGTTTTTTCGATATCGGCCCGTTTGACGGCAGGTTCTGTGATAACGGGCTGCAATTCATAGCTGCCGCCTGTGCCGGCCGCCGCCTTTTCGAGTATCTGTTTCTTTGTTTCCGCCACGTCCAGCTTGCGGCCGACCTGTTCATCCTGTATGAAGAAAGGGTCTTTTTCATCGGGTCTGAACTGCAAAAGCGCCGCATCCCTTGGCTCAGCGTTGATGTGCTGCGCAATCTGCTCCAATATGTTCGTAAGAGAGGTTTCGTCAAATTCCTTCTTCGTTGTGTAGGCCTGATATGGGTTGTTCACCCTTTCCTTGATCGCTTTCTGGCGGGCAAATACATCCCCGGTATGCGTCAGCGCCCACGCTTCGTTAAGAAACGGGTACAGCTGCGCTTCGTTAAAGGTGATGCCAAGCGCCGGATAATTCAGCGTATAAAACGTCCACCCGCCATACTTCAGTTCCAGCGACCAGTCGTGAACGCGCTGATTCATGGTCTGTTTCAGCGTCTGAAGCGCCTGTTCAGGCGTCATGCCGGCAATGGACACATCGTTGATATAAATGTTTTCCCCATACACAGTTTCATAGGGGGCGATTTCTTGCGCCACCTGATTCATTTTCAGCTTCTGTATGCCGAAGACAGCCAAAAAGATGAGCACTGCAAGCCCTGACAGGATCAGCGCCGCCATCAGCCACGGGAAACGTTTTGGGTTTCGCGGTTCCGTGGGGCGCTTCGGCTGATGATAGGCGTTTTGTCCCTGCCCCGGCGGCTGCGCGTAAGGCCCGGTTCCCGCAGGCGGCATATCGGGCGCAGGCTGCATCGCGCGCGAAACAGGCGGCCGGTAAGCCGCGCCCGGAGCCTGATGATGATTGGGTTGAAACGGCTGCTGATTCATGCTTTTATCCCTGTTTGTTGCAGTAGTGCGGCAATATCGTCTTCATGGTTGGGCCAGCGTTTCAAACTGCTGCCGATGCGGCCGTGCTGGCGGCTTTTGGGCGGTTCTTCATGGAAATCGCTGCCGCCCGTTACCAACAGGCGGCGCTTTCGCGCAAAATCATCCCAAAATGCGCATCGATCCTGATTGTGGGATGGATGATACACCTCAATGCCCATGAGTCCCATCTCGATCCATTCTTCCGCTGCCGGCACCAGTTCATCGGGTTGCAGCAAAATTTGCTCGGGATGGGCCAGCACCGGAACCGCACCGCATTGCACCAGCACCGTGATGGCTTCGTCCGTTTCGGCCTTTGCTTTCGGCACATACGCCGGTTTACCGCTGAACAAGTACAGGTCAAACGCTTCCTGAACGGTATCTGCATACCCCTTTTGCACCATGGCGCGCGCAATATGCGCGCGGCCGAGGTTTTCAAAGCTTTCGGCCGGCAGATCCTTCGTTGTTAACGGCATATCAAGCTCGGACAGCTTTTGCAGTATTTTTTCTGCCCGCTCGAATTTTTTTAATCGGAATCGTTCCAGAAAAGCGCCGAGGACGGGATCATTCTCCTTTACCCCATAACCCAGTATATGGACGCTGGCCCCACGGTGCGCCGTGCTGATTTCAACACCGGGCAAAAGCAGCATTTGGCGCCGCCGCGCGGCCACTCGAGCGGCCGGTATGCCATCCATCGTATCATGGTCGGTGAGCGCAAGACCGTCGACGCCACAGCGTGCCGCTAAAGCAAACAAATCATGCGGCGTCAGCAAGCCGTCGGATGATAGGCTATGGGTGTGCAGGTCGAGCTTGACGCGTTCAAACATGGTTTTCGGCAGTTTCCTCCACAGCGCCCTCTGCAGGCAGGGCAGCCGTATTGCTGCGCTCCATAAACGCAACAAACTCTTCCCGGCTGACGGTTTCTTTTTCGATCAGCAGGTCGGCCAGGCCGTGCAGATCGTCCAAATGTTTCTGCAGCGTTTCCATTGCCACGGCATAGCAGCCGGAAAGCGTCGAAGCAATCTCACGGTCGATTTTGGCCGCCACTTCTTCACTGTATTCACGGGACTGGCCAAACTCCATCCCCACAAACACTTCCTGATCGCTGCCCAGATAGACTGTACCCAGTTCTTTGCTCATGCCCAGCTTGGTAATCATCTGCCTGCACAGCTCGGTGGCACGCTGAAGGTCGGACTGCGCGCCGGTATACACGTCGTGCTCCACCAGACTGATGGCCGCATGGCCGCCCAGCATCATGGATAGGTTTTGCAGCAGCCGTGTACGGCTCTGCATATCATACTCTTTTTCAGGCAGCGACAGCGTAAAGCCGCCCGCCTGTCCGCGCGGTACGATCGTCACCGTATGCACTTCGTCGCAAAGCGGCAGATAGTGCCCGACGATCGCGTGACCGGCCTCGTGATAGGCGACGATGCGCTTATCCTCTTCCAGCACCTTGTGGCTCTTCTTTTCCGGCCCCATCTGCACGCGCTCCACCGCTTCGATCAGCTGCGCCTGATCGATGCTGCTTTTCTTGTTGCGCGCGGCCAATATCGCGCCCTCATTCATGATGTTTTCAAGGTCTGCGCCCGTCGCAAAGGGCGTGCGCTTGGCGATATTCTCCAGATCAACATCCTCTGCCAGCGGTTTTCCCTTGGAGTGTACCTTCAGGATCGCGATCCTGCCCGTAATATCCGGGTATTGCACAGTCACCTGGCGGTCAAAACGGCCCGGCCGCAAAATAGCGGGGTCAAGAATATCCCGGCGGTTGGTTGCCGCCATCACGATCACGCCTTCATTGCTGGTAAAACCATCCATCTCCACCAGCAGCTGGTTGAGCGTCTGCTCCCGCTCGTCATGCCCGCCGCCCAAACCTGCGCCGCGGTGACGGCCTACGGCGTCTATTTCATCGATAAAAACGATACAGGGGGCATTGCGCTTGGCCTGATCGAACAAATCGCGCACGCGGCTTGCGCCGACGCCCACAAACATTTCCACAAAATCGGAGCCGCTGATCGAATAGAAGGGCACTTTGGCTTCCCCGGCGACCGCTTTGGCCAGCAGCGTCTTGCCCGTTCCCGGAGGGCCCACAAGCAGAACCCCCTTGGGAATGCGCGCGCCAAGGTCCAAATACGTTTTGGGGGTTTTCAGGAAATCAACGATCTCCTTGAGCTCCTCCTTTTCTTCGTCCGCACCGGCCACATCGGCAAAAGTGATCTTGTTTTTCGTTGGGTCGGCAAGGCTTGCCTGGCTTTTCCCGAAATTCAGCACCTTGCCGCCACCGCCGCCCTGTTGGCGCATCATCATGTACCAAAAAAGAATCATCACGCCGACGGGAAGCAAAAACGGCAGCAGTTCCAGATACCAGGGTGTTTGCAGCGGGGCCAGATAGATCACCTTAAAATCAAGATTATCCACGCTGACGCTGTCAATGGGCAAATTATTCTGGTTCGCGTGCATCGTGCGCACGGTCAACAGAAAATCCGGCCCGATGGTCGTTTCAAAATCATACTTTGCCGGATAATCATTCAGTTGGATTGTGCTGGGCCTGCTGCGCCCATACAGGGTGGTTCCCCTGATGGACACGCGCTCCACCGTACCGGCCTTGATTTTATCCAGCAGTTCCGGATAAGTGATGCGGTTGCTGGGCGTCAGCATATTCTCCGACACGATGAAGGCTAAGAGAATAAAGGCTGCGATCATGATGAAATATCCAAATGCCCCGCGGCGTGCATTGTGCAAAACAGGAGTCCCCCTTCAATTTGTTCGTCATGAAGTATACCACGTTATCGCCGCCTAAAGCAACGAACGCGCAAAGAAACGCATTATTCGTATACGCCGGACTTCAGCACGCCGATTTCCGGCAGATTACGGTATTTTTCAGCGTAGTCCAGGCCGTAGCCCACCACGAAGGCATTGGGAATCAAAAAGCCCTTATAGTCTACCGACAGATCCACTTTGCGGCGCTCGGGCTTGTCCAGCAGGGTAGCGATGCGTATGGAGGACGCGCCGCGGTGCTCCAGCGTCTGCTTGATGTAGGAAAGCGTCAGCCCGCTGTCCACAATATCCTCCACAACGATAACGTCTTTGCCCTGGATGTCGATATCCAGATCCTTCAAAATGCGCACGACGCCGGAGGTTTCCGTGCTGGCACCGTAGCTCGATATGGCCATGAAGTCGATGCTGAGCGGCAGGTCGATCTGGCGGATCAAATCAGTAAAAAAAAGCGAAGCGCCTTTCAGAATGCAGACGCATACAGGCTCTTTTCCTTCGTAATCCCGGGTAATATCCCGCCCGATACGCTGTACCGCTTCCTGCAGCTGCTCCCGGTTAAGCAGCGTATACTCGATATCCTCCTGAAGATGCCGAGAAGCACTCATATGGTTCCTTCCTTTCTTTTTCGGCCGTCCGGCAATACGCCATCATAAACGGCAAAAACCGTATTCTTTGTTTCCCGCCCGAGTGCCGCGCACTGCGAAGCGCCCATGCCTACCACCCACAGCACATCCGAGCCGAGCGCATACACCGGCCAGAAATCCCTGAACGGACGGTCGATCTTTTTATCGATCATGTACTGCTTGAGCGATTGCCTGCCCCCTTGCCCCAAAGGCATCATCGTATCATGGGGCAGGCGCGTTCTGAGTACGGCGCCTTTGATTTTATCAGCATCGAAGGCCTGCGTAAAGCATCCGTCGCCCCTTTGCAGCGCGGGGGCTGAGCAGAGAATCTCGCCCGTCGGCCAACTGACCTTGTTGGCGGCGTTCAAGAAATGGATGCGCATTGCCGTAAGATATGCCTTCGCATCCCCCGGAAGGTTCACGGTGGAAATGCCCGCCTCAGGAACCGCGGCCAGCACCCGCTCAACAGAGGAAAACGACAGCTTGATATCCGCTTTTTCACCCAGGGCCAGCAGAATCCGGCGCTGCAGCGCTCTGGAACTGACCGCAAAAGCGCGGCGGTCAATCCAATATAGGCCATGCGAAGCAAGCCCGTTGCAGTCCACCCATTGTTCGGCCATTTTGCGCCACGCAGTATCTTCATCGGCGAGGATGCTTGCCGTTTCCCCCATTTTTGCCGCATACATCGGATACATATCCGCCATTTCCGGCAGAAGCTTTAAGCGGATGCGGTTCCTCATAAAGGCTTGGTCGGTATTGGTTTCATCCGTTCGCCACGTCTGGCCGCGGCCCATGAGATATGCTTTCAGCGCGCTTCCATCAACATGAAGAAAGGGCCGCCACAGACCATTGGCCCACTCCCTGATGCCGCATAGCCCGCCCGTTCCGGCCCCGTACATCAGGTGCATCAGCATCGTTTCCGCCTGATCCTGCCTTTGGTGCGCGGTGGCAATGCAGCCAATGCGCTCCTGCGCCGCAATTTGGCGAAGCGCAGCATATCTTGCTTCCCTCGCCTGCGCCTCTGCGCTGCCAAAGGGTTTTACCGTTACGCTGCGGATAAAGCACGGGATATGCAGGTTTTGGGCAAGCTGCCGCACAAAGGCCGCGTCCTCGGAGGAACTGTTTCGCAAGCCATGGTCGACATGCGCGCATACGATGCGAACGCCGTATGTTTCACGAAGCGTATGCAACGCCAGCAGCAGCGCCGTGGAATCTGCGCCGCCCGATACCGCCGCCAACACCGCCCCCGGGCTTCCAATACGCTTAAAAGAAGCGCATAAAGCGGAAAACACCTCGTCAAACTCGTTCATGCCGCTATTTTACTGGATATCTGCCCTAAATACAAGGGCGGGTCAGCATATCTTGCCACAGAGACGGCGCTATGTTATATTGTTTCCGACCAATCAAGCGGAGGTGCCACCCATGAATATTCTGAATCAGTTGGAGCGTAAGATGTACCGGCTGAATTTGCGGCCGTTTTACCGCTATGTCATCTATCTGATGGGGGCGGTGTATCTGTTTGCCCTGTTTTTCCCGGCCGCGCATCTGATCGAGCGCTTCTCTTTCTATGCACCGCTGATTGTGAAAGGCGAGGTATGGCGGATGCTCACGTTTCTGGTCGTTCCGCCCGCCAGCAGTCCGCTGAATACGCTGCTGTTCCTCTATTTCTACTATTTTCTCGGGACGGCGCTGGAAGCAAAATGGGGCGTCCGCCGCTTTTTCCTGTTCTACATATTGGGCGCGCTGGGCGCAGTCCTCGGCGGTTTGATTACAGGCTACGCTACCAATACCTATCTGAACCTATCGCTGTTCTTCGCCTTCGCCCTCATTTTCCCCGAATATGAAATTCTGCTTTTCTTCGTCCTGCCCATCAAAATGAAATGGCTGGCCGCTTTGAATGCGCTCTTTTTCCTGTTTTCCTTTATCTCCTACCCGCTTTCCAGCAAAGCGGCCATCCTGCTCAGCCTTGCCAACCTGTTTCTGTTTTTCGGCGGCGATATTTGCAACCGTCTGCGTCAGGCCATCTACCAGTTTAAGCGCCGCCGGCAATTCCGTTCCAATTTCCGCAGATAAGAAATCCCTTCGCATAAAAAAGGCCGGAATCGATCCGGTCTTTTTATATCATATGAGCGCGGTCTGTAAGCCGAGTTCTGTCGTGAATGGTCATCTATCTTGGCATACTGTCGCCAGTATGCTCCAGCGATGGTCGAAAGCTGAGCGGGCCGCCTGCGCTTTCATTTATCTTGCACCGAGTGGGGTTTACATGACGGACAAGTCGCCAAGCCGCCGGTGCGCTCTTACCGCACCTTTCCACCCTTACCGATTTCTCGGCGGTATCTCTCTGTTGCACTCGCCTTGGAGTCGCCTCCACCAGCCGTTAACTGGCACCCTGCCCTGTGGTGCTCGGACTTTCCTCATGCCTTTCGGCACGCGACCATTTGGCCGCCTCATAAGATTGCTTAAAGAATAATCATGCGCCCGCAGGTCTCACATTCCACTTCCCGGCCTGCTTTTAGGGCGCGCAGCACAGAGGAAGGGAAGGACATATTGCAGCCCCCGCAGCGATCATCAACGAGCTTTGCCATCGGAGGAATGCTGTGCTGCTTCACGGCGTTGTATTTTTCCATCATCCCCGGATCGATGGCCTTTGCCTTGGCATCGGCAACAGCGCGGAGCTTCTCCAATTCCTTGGATTTTTCCTGATACTCTGTATTGTACTGCTCTCGCAGCTCGTCAAACTCCGTTTTGATTTTTACGGCAAGCCGTTTGATGTCGCGCTGCTTTCTGTCGCGTTCGGCAGCATCTTTGCGGATCCTGCGCGTTTCCTGATCGTAACCGTTCAGGTCGCTGATCACTTTCTGTATTTCAACGATGTACTCGCGCGCTTCGCGGCTGTCTTTCGCGGGAGCGTTCTGTACCTTCTGCTGCAAAAGCTTCAGCTGTTCTTCGTTGATGCCGATGGCTTCCTGCACCACATCCATTCTGTCCAGCATGGCCAGCACTTCATTTTCAAGCATCTTCAGAAAGCTCTGCTGCTCCTGAATGCTTTCGCGCAGTTTTAACAGCTTCAGCCTTTGCGGAGAGCGGGCGATCTCCTTTTTCATGTTATCCGCTTCAACATCTGCCAGCTGATAATCCCACAGCAGTTCCAGTTGGTTCATCTGCTACCTCCTTCCGGATGCTCTGGTCTCAATACACAGGGGTAAGAGAGCAGAAAACCCTTACCTGACATTCTAAGCCATCCAGCGCCTTTTGTAAACCGTCACATAGCGGCGCGATCATCGGTACTTCCGTCTCGAAATGTCCGCCCTCAAACAGCACCATCCCGCTTTGCGCCGCGGCAATGGCGTTATGATGCCGCACTTCACCCGTCAAAAGCGCCTGTGCCCCAAAGGCGCGGGCTTTCGAATAGCCCTCGTCGTAGGCCCCGCCCGCAACGGCCAGCCGGTTCACTGCTGTATCGCCATGGCCGAACCGCATCACTTTGCGTCCCATGTTTTTTTCAAGATACGCTTCCAGATCACAGGCCGGCATCGCTTCATGAAGGTCAATCATGAAAATATAATCGTCCGCCTGGCTGATCGCGCCCAAATTCAGCCGTTCCGCCAGACACGCGCTGCCGCTGTACACCGTCTTATCCATGTTGGTGTGCGCGGCGATCAAAGACATATGGTGGTTTAAAAGTGCCGACAGCACCTTTCCCTCATGCTCATCCGCTGAAATATGCTGTATGGGATGAAACATCAAGGGATGATGGGTAACGATCAGCTGCACGTCTTTTTCGGCCGCTTCTTTGACGATCGTCTCGGTCGCATCCAGCGCGACCATGATGCCGCGCACCGGCGCATCCATGCTGCCGATCAGCAGCCCGACATTATCGAAAGCTTCCGCCGTTTCAAAGGGCGCAACGCTGTCCAGCCAGCGATAGATGTCTTTTACATACGCTTCACGCATCTCCCAAAGCCTCCTTCAGCCACTGTATCCGCTGCCTATCCTTCATCCGCTTTTTCTCTTCCAGCGCCAGCTGCCAGCGATAATACATGACAAGCAGTTCCCTATCTGTCGACCGGAGCTTCTTCCCGATGGATATTTCTTTTTCCGTGATGTGCGGATTGCCCCAATTGGCCTTCAGCACAATATAAAACCTTCCGTTCGAGCGCACCAGTCGCTCCGCTTCAATGTCGTATCCGTTTTCCGCCAGTGTCCTGCGAAGGCGCGGCACCTCTGTATGGGCGGATAGAAGCAGGGTTGGGTGCCCCGGCAGTTCCGGCCTTTTGCGTATCATGCTGCAGATCGTACGGCTGCCCATGCCGCATACGGCCACGCAATCGGCCGGTTCCGCCAACGCGTCAAACCCGTCGGCCACCCTGAATATCGCTCTTTCGGAAAGGTGCAAATTGTCAAACAGACGCTTCGCCTTTTCAAGAGAAACGACGCTGATATCGCTCACCACCATAGAGCCGCACTTGTTCTCCTGCAAAAGCCGGGCCGACAGCTTCCCATGATCCGCGCCTATATCCGCGCCTCGCCCGCAAACAGGAAAAAGGCCGGCAACCGCGCTCAGCCTTTCATCCAGCGAAACCAATCGAATGCTGCCCATCAATCCAGAAAGTCTTTCAGCTTCTTGCTGCGGCTGGGATGGCGCAGCTTGCGAAGCGCCTTTGCCTCAATCTGGCGGATTCGCTCGCGGGTAACGGCAAACTCCTTGCCCACCTCTTCCAGCGTTCTCGGATTGCCGTCATCCAGCCCAAAGCGCAGGCGCAGCACCTTTGCTTCACGCGGCGTCAAGGTATCCAGCACATCCCACAGCAGTTCCTTCATCAGGGCGTTAGAGGCCGCATCGGCGGGCGCAGGCGCATCCTCGTCCTGAATAAAATCGCCCAGATGGCTGTCTTCCTCTTCGCCGATGGGGGTTTCCAGCGATACGGGTTCCTGGGCGATCTTGATGATTTCCCGTACCTTGCCCTCCGTGATGCCCATCGCCCTGGCGATTTCTTCGGGGGTGGGCTCTCTGCCGTACTCCTGCAAAAGCTGGCGGGAAATACGGGTCAGCTTGTTGATCGTTTCCACCATGTGCACGGGAATGCGGATGGTACGCGCCTGATCGGCGATGGCGCGGGTAATGGCCTGCCTGATCCACCATGTCGCATAGGTTGAAAACTTATAGCCCTTGTGGTAGTCGAATTTTTCGACCGCCTTGATCAGCCCCAGGTTGCCTTCCTGTATCAGATCAAGGAACAGCATGCCGCGGCCCACATAGCGCTTTGCGATGGACACGACGAGGCGGAGGTTCGCTTCCGCCAGCTCCCGCTTGGCCTCCTCTTCCCCCGCCTCCATGCGGCGCGCGATCTCGACCTCCTGATCGGCAGTCAACAGCGGAACCTTGCCGATCTCCTTCAGGTACATGCGCACAGGGTCATCAATGTTGACGGCTTCCGGCACCGAAAGGTCGATCGTGTCCTCCTCTTCGCCTTCTTCTTCCGGCGGCAGCGCGCTGTCGACGTCCTTGGTCACCTGCACGCCGAGGCCGTCAATGGTTTCCAACACATTTTCAAACTCTTCGGGATTGATCTCGGCCTTTGTCAAAGCGCTGAATATTTCTTCGTAGGAAACGCTTCCTTTCGCTTTGACGCTCTCGTAAAATCCCTCTAACATTTTTTCCTGCTGCTTTTCCGTTAATTTCTTCATGGCCGCTTCTCTCCTCTTTTTTATGCTTTCGTGCGCTTTAGCTTCGCTTTTTCCGTGGTCAGCCGCATGATTTCCTGCAGCGTGGTCTTTTTTTCATCTGCCGATTCAAACTCCATGCGTTTTTTCAGTGCGTCGATTTCCTGTTCAAGGGAGATTCGCTTCAGCGTGCCCAGGCACTCCTCGGCCGCTGAAAGGGCCTTGTCCCTGTCAAGCAGTGTTTCCTGCGTAAAGAGTTTACCCACCAAGGAGCGCAACGCATCGTCTTCAATGGATGACATGACTTTGGCGGGCGACTCGCCCGATAAAATGCGCGCCGCTAAGCCTCTGTATTTTTCAGTCGCAAAGTCTTCGGCCACAAGAAATTTTTCGGGCAGCATACCGGATGACAGCAGGCTCAGCAACGTTTGTTCCGCCGCCATCCCCTCGTCGGTCAGTTCCCTGCGCGGCAGGCGCTTGGATACCCTTACGGCCTCTTTCTGCTTGGCAGCCACCACCCGGCCGCCCGCAACCTGAATCTGCGCCAGCAATACATCCCGCGAAAAGCCGGACCGCAGCGCGACTTCCTTTAAGTAGACTTCCATTTCAACGGGATCTGCCACCTGGCTTAACGTGATTGCGCACTGTTTTGCGTAGGCGACACGGCCTTCCTGCGTAGACAGGTTCCCCTTTTCCTGTATTCTTTTCAGCGCAAACGCGATATCGGTAAGCGGCTGTAAGGCGCCAAAGGCATCCAACCCGTTTTCTTTGATAAAATCATCGGGATCCTGCCCTTCGGGAAACTTCAGCACTTTAACGGGAATTTCTTCCTGCCGGAAAATCTCAACAGCCCGCTCGATGGCCATTTGCCCGGCCTCGTCGCCGTCGTAAGCGACCCATATTTCCGGGGCGAACCGTTTCAGCAGCCTTGCCTGCTCGTTCGTCAGCGCGGTTCCGAGCGTGGCCACCACGCCGGGAATACCGGTCTTGGTGAGCGATATCACGTCCATGTATCCTTCCACCAGCAGCACGTGCGAAAGGTTTCGCTGCTGGCGCAGAAGGTTCGCAGCATATACGCCGTACCGCTTATTGAATACGGGCGTGTCCGCGGTGTTTAAATACTTGGGCTGCGCATCCCCCAGGGCTCGGCCGCCAAAACCCAGCACCTTGCCGTACAGGTTGATGATGGGAAACATTACTCGGTCGCGAAACATATCGAAATGATGGTTTTCCTTTACCGCGATCAGCCCGGCCATTCGCATCTCGTCCACGGTGAAGCCCTTGTCAGACAGGTATTTGCTTAATCCGTCCCAATCCGCAAGGCTCGCGCCCAATCCGAATTTTCGGATGGCCGCGTCGTCGATTTCCCGCTTGCGAAGATATGAAAGCACCCTTTCCCCGCCCTGTCTCCAGAGGTTTTCATGGAAGTAGCGGGCGGCCTCCTCGTTGGCAAGGTAAAGCCTTTCTTTCTGCGACTGCTTTTCTTCGTCATCCGCCTGCACCAGGTTTTTCGGCAACGGCAAATGCACCTGTGCGGCCAAAAACTCCAGCGCTTCAGGGTAGGTAAGCCGTTCCATCTCCATGATAAACTGAACGATATTGCCGCCCGCCTTGCAGCCGAAGCAATAATAGACATTCAGCTCGGGATTCACCGAAAAGGAGGGCGTTTTTTCGTTATGGAAAGGACAAAGACCCCAAAAATTGTGTCCTTTCTTTTTGAGGGGCAGATAATTATTCACGGTCTGAACAATGTCAGCCCGCGCATAAAGCTCATCGACCCACTCGGAAGGAAACCGCATTGCCAAATTCAATCACCCAATGCACCTATTCTATGCGCAATGCGAATCTCCTGCTTCGCAAACAATAAATCGGGTTAAACCACACCAAAGCCGCTTGGAACGAACAGCTTTCCAAAAAGCCGCAAGGCATAGCGATCCGTCATGGACGCAACATAGTCCGTCACCGCCCGCTCTACGCCTTCCCTAAACGCCGATTCAATGTACTCCAGCGACATCTCGTCGGGATGCTCCGAAAAATAGCGGAACAGATGCTCGACCACAAAATCGCACTTTTTCTCTTCGCTGCTGCGCCACGCGTCCTGGTAGACGCGCTCAAACATAAAATTGCGCAGTTCGTTCGTCGCTTCACCGATTTCGTCCGACAAAAGGATATCGTCTTTCCCCGTGCTTGTCGCAACGATATCATGGATCATGGTATCGATGCGCTCCCCGTGGGTCTGCCCCAGCGTTTTCAGGCACCGCTGCGGCAATTCAAAAGGCTTGAGCACGCCCGCGCGCAGCGCGTCGTCGATATCATGGTTGATGTAGGCAATGCGGTCGGCCTTGGCAACGCAGCGGCCTTCCAGCGTCGCAGCGCGCGCTTTGCCCGAATGGTTGGCGATGCCGTCCCGCACTTCCCAGGTAAGGTTAAGGCCGCCTTTTCCTTCCAGCACTTCGACCACGCGCACGCTTTGCTCGCTATGCCTGAAACCGTTCAGGTTAAGCCGCGCGAGCGTTCTTTCCCCGATGTGGCCAAAGGGTGTATGCCCCAGATCGTGCCCCAGCGCAATGGCCTCCGTAAGGTCTTCGTTCAGCCGCAGGCTGCGCGCGATGGTGCGGGCAATCTGCGCCACTTCCAGCGTGTGGGTCAGGCGCGTTCTGTAATGATCGCCCTCAGGGGCAAGGAACACCTGCGTTTTGAACTGCAAGCGCCGGAAGCTTTTGCAGTGCAGGATGCGGTCTCGATCCCGTTGAAAATCGGTGCGCGTATCGCAGGCGTCGATCGGCTTATCCCGTCCCTTGCTCAGCGCGCTCCGGGCCGCAAACGGCGAAAGCTGCTCATTTTCCCGTTTTTCCAGCATTTCCCTGATGCTCATGCTTCCTTTTCCCCTTTCATATTCATTTGTTCGATAAACGCCCGCTCTTTATCGGTCAATTTCGCTGCTTCCAAAAGCTCCGGTCGCCTTTTCAGCGTTGACAGGATGGCCTCTTTCCGCCGCCACTGACCGATTTCCTTGTGGTTTCCGTTCAGCAGCACCTCCGGCACTTCACGGCCGTGGAAGCAGCGCGGGCGCGTATACTGCGGATATTCCAGCAGACCTTCCAATGAGAAGCTTTCGTCCACCGCGCTTTCCTCGCTGCCCAATACGCCTGCCAGCATACGCGATACGGCATCCACCAGCACCATGGCGGGCAATTCACCGCCCGTCAGCACATAGTCCCCGATGGATATTTCAAGATCGATATATTCGTCAATGACCCGCTCATCCACGCCCTCGTAGTGCCCGCAAAGCAGCAGCAGCCGCGGCTCCCGCGCGAGATCGCGCACCATCTGTTGGGTAAGCGTCTGCCCGCGCGGGCTCATGTAAATGCGTTTTCCCGAAAAGGGCGTCGGCGCAACATGTTCGATCGCGTCCGCAATGGGCTGCGCGGTCATCAGCATACCGGCGCCGCCGCCAAAGGGATAATCATCGGTATTCTTGTGCTTGCTCTGCGAATAGTCGCGAATATTGTGCACCGCGATCTCGATATGATGGTTTTCCTGCGCGCGCCCCAGTATACTGGCATCCAGGGCGGAGAACATTTCCGGGAATATGGTCAATATATCAATCTTCAAATACGGCCACCTCGGACAGTACCCGTGCGTCCACGACAATGCGGCGGTTCTCGACGTCGGTTTCAAGGATCAGTTGAGGAATCACCGGCAGCAGTACTTCCCCGCGCCCGCCGGCAATCACATATACGTCGTTGGCGCCGGGCTGCAATACCTCTTTAAGCGTGCCGATCGTGTTCCCCTTTGCGTCTTCCACCGTACAGCCGATCAGATCGCAGATATAATACCGGCCTTCCTCAAGCGCAGGCGCGTCCTGGCGCAGCATATAAAAAAGCATGCCGCGCATTTTTTCCGCCCCTTCTCTTGACGAAACGTGCTGAAATTTCAGAAACGCAAACCCGTCCCGCACGGCCGCGTGCTCTACCGCAACGGGCGCGTACTGCTCTTTTTCTTTGACATACAGCGTCCGCAAAGCCGTAACGTCTTCGGCGGCATCCATATATACGCGGCTTTTCAGCGTTCCGTCCAGCCCCTGGGGCTTCAGTCCCTCGGCCACCAGCAAATATTGATCCAACATATCGCTCTCCATCGATAAAAAGACGCCGAAGCGTCTTTTACTGGATTTCCACGAACACAGGCTTATCGCCCTTGGCGGTTGCCGCCTTTACGACCGAACGGATGGCTTTGGCGATACGGCCCTGTTTGCCGATCACCTTGCCCATATCCTCAGGCGCGACGTTCAATTCTAAGATGACGGCATCCGGCCCATCCGTCTCGGATACACTCACCTGCGACGGATCGTTCACCAGCGCTTCTGCCATAAACTGCACAAGCTGCTTCATGTTATTTTCGGCCATCGCTGCGTCAACCTTCGATGGCGCCGGTCTTCTTGAGCAGTACGCGCACGGTATCGGTGGGCTGGGCGCCGTTCTTCATCCACTGCACTGCTTTTTCGTTGTTGATTTTGATTTCCGCGGGCTGCTTCATGGGATCGTAGGTGCCGATCTCTTCGATGAAACGGCCATCACGGGGGGAACGCTCGTCAGCGACGACGACACGATAGAAGGGGTTCTTCTTCATACCGATTCTCTTCAAGCGAATTTTAACTGCCATTTGGGTTCTTCCTCCTACAATTTTGTATCTATGGAAATCATATGATTATGATTGCCTGCGTTGATTAAAAGGGGAGCTTCATGCGGTTCATCATGCCGCGCTTGCCGGACATCTGCTTCATCATCCTCTGCATCTGTTCAAACTGGCGCATCAGCTGGTTGACATCCTGCACCGTGACGCCCGCGCCTGCCGCGATGCGCTTTCTGCGGCTGGCGTTCAGCAGACCGGGGTTGCGCCGCTCCTTCATTGTCATGGATCGAATGATCGCTTCCGGCTTTTTCATCGCGTTATCGTCGATCTCGACATCCTTCAATTTGCTGCCGATCCCCGGCAGCATCCCCAGGATGTTTTGCAGCGGGCCCATTTTCTTGATCTGCTGCATCTGGTTCAGGAAATCGTCCAGCGTCAAATCCCGCGGCGATTTGGGCTTGCCGCTCAAATCGATATCGCCGTTTTCCATGGCCTGCGTGGCTTTTTCGATCAGCGTCAGCATATCGCCCATGCCGAGGATGCGCGACGCCATGCGCTCGGGGTGAAAAGGCTCGATATCTTCCAGCTTTTCGCCGGTGCCCGCAAACTTGATGGGTTTCCCCGTGACAGCGCGCACAGACAGGGCCGCGCCGCCTCTTGTATCGCTGTCCAACTTGGTGATGATTACGCCGTCGATGCCCAGCTTTTCATTAAAGGACTTGGCCACGTTGACGGCATCCTGACCCGTCATGGCGTCGATGACCAGCATGATCTCCTGCGGATGAACGGCTTTGCGCATCTCGCTCAGTTCGTCCATCAGCGCTTCATCCACATGCAGACGGCCTGCGGTATCGAGGATCAGCACGTCGTTTCCATAGTACCGGGCGTACTCCACCGCTTCTTTGGCCGTGGCAACCGGGTTCTGCGTTCCCTTTTCAAACACGGGCACGCCCACCTTTTCACCGACCACCTGCAATTGGCGGATGGCGGCGGGGCGGTAGATATCGCAGGCAGCCAGCAGCGGCTTTTTCCCCTGCTTCTTCAAGTACCCGGAAAGCTTGGCCGCCATGGTCGTTTTGCCCGCGCCCTGAAGGCCGCAAAGCATATAGATCGTAGGCAGCGAAGACGACCATGTCAGCCGCGCATTGGAGCCGCCCATCAGCCGGGTCAGTTCTTCGTTCACGATCTTGACAACCTGCTGCCCTGCGTTCAGAGAGGACAATATCTCCGTGCCGATGCTGCGCTCGGTCACCTGCTTCATAAAGTCTTTAACGACCAGGTAGTTGACGTCGGCTTCCAGCAAAGCCAGACGCACTTCACGCATGGCGTCCTTGATGTTCTGCTCGTTCAGCTTACCCTTGCCGGTTAGTTTCTTAAATGCATTTTGAAGCTTTTCCGTCAAGCTGTCAAAGGCCATTACGTTTCCTCCTCATCCAACAGTTTCTGCAATATGCGCCGGGCTTTCAGCAGATTCGTTTGCTGCTGATCCTGCGACTGTATCTCTTGCAGGCAGCCGAGGCTGTCTTTCAGTCCTTTTTGGATCACCTGAAACCTTGCGCTCAGGCCCAGCGCCTGCTCGTAGTGATCGAGCCGCTGAAAGGCCCGGTTCATCCCCTCGCAGACGCTCTGGCGGCTGACGCCCAGTTGCTTGGCAATCTCGCTCAGCGACAGGTCTTCGTCACAGTAAAGGCGCAGCATCCGCTGCTGGTTATCATTCAGCAGCGCCCCATAAAACGAGGATAGAACGCTGTACTCTACCTTTTGCGAAAGCCTGCCCGAAAGCTGATCCATAACTCCTCCCGTCAAGCGTCAACGCTTGACAGAAAGATTATACCGATATTTTGTTTTCTGTCAAGCGTTGACGCTTGACAAATCACAGATCGACGCTTGACAAATCACAGATCGACGCTTGACAAATCACAGATCGATGTATTCAATGCCGTCCATCGCCTCCTGAATCAGCGTTTCGGCGTCCAGATTTTTTTCGGCCAGATCGGCCTGCGCGATCTTGGGATGCGTCACGGGATGCCTTGGCGTAAATACGGTGCAGCAGTCCTCATACGGCAGGCAGGACGTTTCGTAGGTATCGATCTTTTTTGCGTATTCTACGATGTCCGCTTTGTCAAATCCGATCAGCGGCCTGAACACCGGGCGCGTCGCGACTTGGTCGGTACAGCACAAAGCATCCATGGTCTGGCTCGCGACCTGGCCGATGGATTCCCCCGTGATCAGCGCCTGCGCGCCGTTCGCTTCCGCCACCCTGTCGGCAAGGCGCATCATAAACCGGCGCATAATCAGCGTTGTGTAGTCCGGCGGGCAAACCTCGTGGATCTTCATCTGTATTTTGGTAAACGGCACAATGGCAAGGCGCAGCCCGCAGCAATAGGGGGAAAGACGGCGGCCCAGCTCCAGCACTTTTTCTTTGGATCTCTCTCCCGTATACGGGAAGGAATAGAAATGTACGCCGCATAGTTCCACGCCGCGTCTGGCGATCATATAACCGGCCACCGGGCTGTCAATGCCGCCCGATAAAAGCAGCGCGGCTTTGCCGTTGCTGCCGATGGGCATACCGCCTACCGCCGGAATCACTTTAACGTACAAATACGCGTATTCGCGTATTTCGATGTTCATCAGGTGTTCCGGCGAACGCACATCCACCGTAAGGCCGGGACGATTGTTCAGAATATACTCACCCACACGGCTGTTGATTTCCATCGAATCGACAGGATACCGCTTGTCGGCACGGCGCGCGTTCACTTTAAAGGTTCCTGTCAGGCCTTCCATCATCTGAGCCGCCTGACGGCATACGGCGCCAAAGTCTTCTTTGTCCATTTCCACCGCCGGACACAGTGAATGAACGCCGAACACCTTCGCCACCCTGTCCATGCACTGCTTTTCATCTTCATAATCGCTGACAAAGATACGGCTGTCATTCAGCCACACCTTGGCGCCCATGCCTTTGAGCGCTTCACGCACGCGCATGACCAGCAGCTTCAGAAAAAAAGGCCTGTTTTGGCCCTTCAGATAGATCTCACCGTATCGTACCATGATCAGCTGGCGCATAGAATCTCCTTATCTGCGCTGAAAGCGCTTGAGTATCCGGTATTGGCTTACTACGGCATCCGCCGCTTCTTCAATCTGCTCCCTGGTAATGAAGGGGTTCAGGCTGAAGCGGATAGCGCTTTCCGCCCTTTCTCCTGAAACGCCCATGGCTTTCAGCACGGGGCTGGTCTGCTTTTTCTTGGATGAACACGCAGAACCGTTGCCTACATAGATGCCGGCGCCTTCCAAGGCGTGCAGCAGCGTTTCGGCCCGGACGGGCGGAAAAGACAGGTTCAGGATATGCGGCGCGGCGCTCGTGCTGTATGGATCAGGGCCGTTGACGGCCAGCGTCTCCATCCGTTCTTTGATGCGCTCGTATAAATGCAGTTTCAGGGTGCGCATGCCATGCTCTGTTGGATACTCTTCGATGGCCGCCAGCAGCCCTGCGATACCGGGCGTATTCTCCGTGCCGGAGCGGATGGCGTTTTCCTGGCCGCCGCCGAACATCAGCGGCATCAGCCGGACATCGTTTCCCAGCGCCAACGCACCGATGCCCTTGGGCGCATGGATCTTATGGCCGGAAAGCGAATAACTGTCGACACCCAGCGCGCGCATATCGATGGGGCAGCGCAAAAAGCCCTGCACGCCGTCAACATGGAAATGCGCGCCGGGGCAGCGCTGCTTTTTCATGTCCGCCACTTCCTGAAGCGGCTGTACAGCGCCTGTTTCGTTGTTCACCTGCATCAGGCAGATCATGCGCACGTCATCGGTCATCAGGAGCTTAAGCGCATCAAGGTCTGTCAAACCATCGGCAGTGTACGGAACCGGCTTTGCCGTAAAGCCTTCCGTTTCCATGTGTATGCATGCTTCTTTGACGGAGGGGTGTTCTCCCGCCGAATAAAGAATAACGCCTTTTTCGCGCTCGGCGCGCAGCGCCCCCTGTATCGCAAGGTTGTTCGCCTCTGTACCGCCCGAAGTAAACAATACCGTATCGCAGCCGATAAGGCGTTTGATGGCGTCTCGGCACTGCTGCATTCTTTTTTCCACCGTTACGGCAGGCGCGTATAAGGCGGAGGGATTAAAAAACTCTTCCGCCATGCAGCGCTGCATGGCGGCGATCACATGTTCTGTCGGCTGCGTCGTTGCGCTGTTATCCAGATAGCAGGGCATTTTTAATTCACCTGATACTTTCCGGAGCCTGCGCTGCGCTTGATCATGTCCGCCAGCGTTTCGCTGGGCTCGATCACGATGATTTTTTTCACGCCGTCCTTCACAAAGTAAAAATAGAACAGCTCCGCCTCTCGGTTCAAAAACCAGTTGACCATCTTCACGCCCGGCATAGAGGAATACCGCTTAAAGCTGCCCGATGATACAAGGCCGCACGCCTCGACGTTTTTGACGTTCATGGAGCCGAGCGCCTGACGCTTCTTGTTGTTGAACACCTTGGCAAAGTCGAGAATGCCGTTGGTGAACGTATACTCATACTCCGTTTTCACCCTGTCCTTGTATAAAAACAGAAGCACGGCAATCGCAACGGCGGCCACGACCAAAATGATTTCCAGCATCATGCCCGATGTGAAGCCGCCCTGCGTGATCAGCACGATCAGGGGATTGAGCATCAGCAGCGCATAGCCGCCGCACAATATCATCAAAACAAACACCATGCCATACATCAGGTTCTGCACACCCTGATTGCGTTTGATGACTACTTCCTCATGAAACAGATCCATTACGGTATTCTCCCCCTCAAAAAATTTGGTAAAGCATTGGTACGGCAAAACCGATCACCGCGCCAAACAGCACTTCCAGCGGCGTATGGCCGACCAGCTCCAGCATATTCTTCTCCGTCAGCTTTTTGCCGTTCAGTATAAACTCGCGCAGGATCTGATTGATGACCTTGCTCTGCTGCCCCGTCTGATACCGAACGCCCATGGCGTCATAAATCACAACCATCGCTACGCTGGCGGCCACGGCAAAGATGGTGGAGGAAACGCCCTCCTTCACGGCGATCATCACGGCAACCGACACAAAAAACGCCGTATGCGAACTGGGCATACCGCCCATGCCGAAAAAACGTTTCCAGTCGATTCGATGCGTTAAGCGCCACGAAATCAGCACTTTGATTGCCTGCGCCACCATCCACGCGACGGCCGCGCAGTTCAAAACATCGTTTCCCACGCGATGATTTTCCCTTTCTTTGGAAAAAGTACGTGTTATTGTACCCTCTGAAGCACCTTCTTGGCAAGTGATGAAAAGAAGCCGGTGCGATCAAACGCTTCGGCATGCTCGATGGCAAGGGTGGCCTCCGCCCTTGCGTCTTCCCTCGCCGCATCAAGTCCTGCCACGGAGGGCCACGTCATTTTATTTTCCGCATGATCTTTCCCAGTCGTTTTGCCCAACAGCTTCATATCGCCTTCGATATCCAGTATATCGTCGGTAATTTGAAAGGCCAGCCCGTAATGCAGCGCAAACGCACGCCCGGCCGCAAGCTTTTGATCGTCCGCCCCTGAAAGCATCAAACCGCCCACCACAGCGGCCGTAAACAATGCCGATGTCTTACGCTGCTGAATGTAGCGCACCATCTTGATATCAGGGGTGCAGCCAGCCTGCTCAAGATCGGCCGCCTGCCCCGCGATCATGCCGCTGATGCCCGCGCAGGACGCAAACAGATGAAGCACGCGCAGCGTTTCACCATGGCGCGATGAAGCCATGGTTTCGAACGCGTGCGTCAGCAGCGCGTCCCCCGCCAGCACGGCCATCCCCTCGCCGAACACCTTATGATTGGCAGGCTTGCCGCGCCGAAAGTCGTCATTGTCCATAGCGGGCAGATCGTCGTGGATCAGCGAATAGGTATGGATCATTTCGATGGCCGCGGCAAAAGGCAGCGCGGTTTCCATGTCCCCGCCGTTTGCGTGGCATGCAGCCAGCAGCATCACAGGACGCAGGCGTTTTCCCCCCGCAAGCAGGCTGTACCGCATCGCTTCCGCCATGCGTTTCGGCGCTCCGGTTTCTGCCCATTCCTGCTCAGGCAGAGGCAAAAAAGTTTCAAGCGCTTTTTCGGCCAAGGCTAAGCACTGTTCGTAGCGCTTTTCATGAGTCAATGGTAATTTCCTCCGTTTTTCCGCCTGCCAGCAGGGTTAAGCTGGCCTGTGCGGCGTCCAGTTTTTCCGTCAGCGCCTTCACAAGCGCCGTTCCTTTTTCATACTCCGACAGCATGGTTTCCAGCGGCACATCCTCTTTCTCCATCAATTCGATGATGCCGTTCAGCATTTCCATCTGTGCTTCAAAGCTTTCTTTGGCCTTTGTCATTATGCTTCCTTTCTGCTGCGCGTCACCGCAACCTCGCCGTCCTTAAACAGGATCGTCATCCTGTCCGGCGCCGCCCTGGCCGATGATACGACCTTTTTGCCGTCCATTACCAGCGCATAGCCGCGCCGCATGGTAGCGTACGGGCCGAGCGCCTCCAAATGCGTTTTCATCCCACGGAGCGCGTCCCTTTTTCGTTCGACGCACCGGGACACCGCGCTGCGCATTCTGATATCATAGAGTTCGATTTTGCGGCGCAGCGCCTCTGTAAGCAAAGCAGGCGTTCTTTTTTCCAAACGCTTTTGGAGTTCGCCCACCCGGCTGCGCAGCAGCAAAAGCGAGCGCCCTCCTGCCGTTGACAAGGATAAGGCCGCGCGGCGCAGCTTTTCTTGCAGCATGGCCCTGTCCGGCACAGCCAGCTCCGCCGCCTGCGAGGGAGTCGCCGCCCGCACATCGGCCGCAAAATCGGACAGGGTAACGTCCGTTTCGTGCCCCACCGCCGAAATGACCGGCACGGGACAAGCCGCAATGGCGCGCACGACCTTTTCCTCGTTGAAAGCCCACAAATCCTCCATCGACCCGCCGCCGCGGCCGATGATGATGACATCAACGCCGGGATGCGCGACGATCTCATGAAGGGCATTCACCAGATCATCCGCCGCCGCTTCCCCCTGCACCTGCGCAGCGCGCAGCACAAGCGGCACAAAGGGGCTGCGCCTTCGCGCCACCGTAACCACATCATGCAGCACAGCACCGGTGCGCGATGTCACAATACCAACGGCGCTCGGCAAAAGAGGCAAAAGCTTTTTCCTTGCCGGGTCAAACAGCCCTTCCTTTGCCAATTTTTCCCTGAGCTGCAAAAAGCGTTCATACAGTACGCCCGTGCCGTCCTTCTGCATGCCCTCGGCATAAAACTGATAGCTTCCGGAAGCGGTATAAAGCCCGACTGCGCCTGTCAGCACCACGCGCATACCGTCGCTGGGCACAAATCGAACGTTCAGGTTGCTCTGCCGAAACATCACGCAGGCGATGCGCGCCGTTTCATCCTTTAAAGAAAAATACCAGTGTCCCGAAACATGGTGTTTGAAATTGCTGATCTCTCCGCGCAGACGAATAGAGCGCAGCATCGGATCCGACGCCAGCGACCTGCGAACGTATTCGTTCAGCGCGCCGACTGTCAGCGTACTTTCTTCCATGCAGCCTCCAGGGTGTTCTGCATCAGCATGCTGATGGTCATTTTGCCGACGCCGCCCGGTACGGGCGTGATGTAGGAGGCAACCTCGCCCACCGCCTCATAATCCACATCCCCGATCACCTTGCCATCCACGCGGTTAATGCCTACATCGATTACGACAGCGCCCGGCTTTACCATATCGGCCGTAATAAAATGGGCGCGGCCTACCGCGGCCACCAGCACATCCGCCCGGCGTGTGACAGCGGGCAAATCGCGCGTTTTAGAGTGGCAAACGGTCACTGTGCAGTTTTCATTGAGCAGCAGCATGGCGGCGGGCTTGCCCACGATATTGGAGCGCCCGACGATCACCGCTTCCTTGCCGCTGAGAGGAACGCCGGCAGACTTCAGCATATGCAAGATTCCCTTGGGGGTACACGGAACCACGCCGTCCTGGCCGGTAAACAATTTTCCGGCATTGATTAAATGGAAGCCGTCGACATCTTTTTCGGGAAGGATGTGCGACAGCACCACATTTTCACGCAGCCCCCGCGGAAGGGGCAGCTGCACCAGGATGCCGTGAATAGCGTCATCCGCGTTCAAACTTTCCACCATGCCGATCAGCGCTTCTTCGCTGGTGTCGCCGGGCAAACGGATGGTGCGTGAAACGATGCCGATCTTTTCGCACGCAATCCCTTTGTTGCGCACATAGATCTGGCTTGCCGGGTCTTCGCCCACCAAGATAACGGCAAGCCCGGGTGTGACACCGTGCGCTTTCAGCTGTTCAACTTCTTCCGCCTGACGCTTCAGCAGCTCTTCCGACATTTCTTTCCCGCTCAAAACCTTGGCTGTCATACGTTTTCCTCCATTCTTTCCATCCGATCATCGCAACGCCCGCGGCATTATCCGCGCAAAAATCAGGATTGCCGAAATGTACCGTAAAAGGCAGCTTTGCCTTTTCCATCCGTTCACGCAGCCGTTCACGCAGCAGGAGGGAGGAAGCCACGCCGCCGGTAATCAGCAGTTTATCTGGGGCTATTTGAAACCGAACGATGGTCTTCTTTATCAGCCGCGCCAGCAGGTCGTACAGTTCGGCTGCGATCTGCGGATAAGGGATGCTGTTTCCCTTTATATCCCGCATCGCCGCCGCCTCTGAGCCTGAAAGGCAGATACCCTCCTCTTTGGCAATCGCCGCATAGCGCCCCGCGGGTTCAACGCCCGCCGCAATTCTCTCCATGTGCCGCCCGGCCGGAAAGGGCAGCCCCATCGCCACACCGATCCGATCAAACAATTGGCCTGCATGCAGATCGATTGATGTATAAAAGCGCTCGATACGCCCATCCTGCGATACGCTGACAAAATCCGTTGTTCCGCCGGACAGATGTAGAGCCGTATAAGGCGGCTGCAAGGCTTCCATGCCGATCTGCGCCGCTTCAATATGGCCCCGCTGGTGTGTGGTTGTAATCAGCGGAACATGATGGACAGCGGCAAGGCTCTCGGCAAACGACACCCCCGCTTGGAACACGGGCATATACGAGTCTTCCCCGTCCGCCGGCTTTTCCGAAACGCCGACGGCGCGGATGGGCATACCTTCAATCTTCTCACATACACGCTTTAGCGCTTCGGGAAACTGCCGTATATGTGCAAAAACGCCGTCACTCTGACGAAGCCCTCTCTCGCCAGGCTTGACAGGCAACAGCATTCTTTCCGATGTCAGCAGCCCCCCTTCGGTTGTGACCGCAGCACAGGATGTTGTATAGCAGCTTGTATCGATGCCAAGGATGGCGCCTGTCATTCCCGTGGGTGCTCCCTGTTGTATGCGCCCAGAAGGCCATTGATAAACCGGCCTTCATCGGGCTGAGAAAAGCGCTTCACCAATTCCACCGCCTCGTTGATCACAACGCTCTCCGGTGTATCCAGGCAGTACTGCAACTCGTACAGTGCCAAACGAAGAATGGCGTGAAGGATGCCGGGCATACGGTTCAGCTCTCTTTTGGGGCTGTAACCGGCGATCGTTTCATCCAGTTCTTCCGCGTGGCGGATCGTACCGTTCACCAGCTCATAAATATATTCCGTATCCCCTTCTTCTTTGGGATACTCCACAAGGCCGAAGAGCGTTTCATCCCCGCCTTCGCCGCCGAACATCTGTTCATAAATCATCTGCATGGCGGCGCGCCGTGCTGCAAGTCTTGCCATGATGTACCTTCCCTGCCTGCAATAGTCAGGCCGACGTCATACCGTCGGCCTTTGCGTTACTGTCCTTCCTCAGCCTTGGTTTCCGCTGAGCTTTCTCTTTCTTTGCGGAGGGCTTTCAACATTTCCATGTCTTCCTGCGTGTAGACGACCCTCTGGTTCTTGGGCGGCACCACTTTGTTGACCGCCGCGCCGATATCCCCCTTCAGGTTGCCGGATGAACCGACCAGCAGCCCCGCCAGCGCAAACAGGACAACGAACAGCGTCTTCCAGAAGCCGACTGTCACCAGCAGCAGGCCGCACAGAAAGAACAGCGCCGTATAAAAGATCATGCCGCCTTTTGTACCCGGCTTTACCATGTCCTTGAGCATTTTATTATTCAGCCCCATTTTCTTCCATCCCTTCCGCTGTTTGCAGCGCTTCCTCCATGGGTTCGGATTGATTTTCTGTCTGCTTCTTCTCCGCCGTTTTTTCCAGCTGGTAAGGCGATGCCTGCGCAGCATTATCGGAGGTTTCAACCGATATCCGTACTTCCGTGGTATCGATGCCCGCTGCGGCCTGTATCTGCTTCTTGATCTGCTTCTGCAAATTCTCAGCCGCCAGCGGGATGGAAACATTGCCGGGCATCGAAACCCGAAGATCCACCCGCACCGTGCCGCGCGTATGGTTTACCATCAGTTCGACCGGCTTTACATCCGGTGCGGTATCCACGCATTTTTTTACGATGCTCTCGATGGCTTTCATCGATATGCGCAGTTCGCCGCTCGCGGTCTGCTGCACCATAAAGTTTTCCTGCGTTTTTTTGATGCGCCGGGGCAACAGCAGAATATAGGCTGCATATGTGACAAGAAACAGCCCAAGCCCCAGCAGCAATAAGCGCAGCGCCAGCGTGGACTGCAGATCGATCACCCGGAACTGCAGCCCCATCACGGCCATGCCGATACCGATCAGCGCAACAAGCAGTGCGCCGACCCCCACCACAATGCGGGTACGAAAGTTAAGCTTCATCTGCGCTTTCTTCCTGCTGCCCGTCCTTGCGCGTTTTCTTGCGCTTGCGCGGCGCGCGGGCAGCATCGACGTTTTCCTCCGCGTCGGCTTCGGCCGCCGTTTCTGCGGAAACAGCATCCGCCTCCCCGCTTTCCACAGCTTCAGCGGCGATTTCCGCCTGCGCCTCTTCCGCCCTGGAGGCAGGCTCGGCCAGCGTGGGCACCTGGGCGGAGCTCAGGCTCTGCTGTACCTCGCGCTTATCTTTTTCAAAGCTGACGCCCTGCACATGCACGTCCACGCGCACAACCTTAAGGCCTGTCATGGCCTCGATGTTCTTGCGCACGTTTTCCTGCACTTCGCTTGCAACCTTCTGGATCGGCTGGCCATACTCGATGATGGTGTAGAGATCGACGGAAACCTCTTCGGTGCCTACCTCGACCTTTACGCCGCGGGTAATGTTTCGATTTTTACTGATAATGTCGCCAAGGCCGCCGCTGGTGCACATGCCGGCGAGACCTTCGATCTCGTTTGCGGCGACACCGGCAATGATGGCAATGACTTCGTTTGCGTATGTAATGGTGCCGCCCTCCTGCACACCATCAGGCGCGCTGACCGGCAGATTCTCATTCCTGGGTGTCATTCCCTACACCTCCTCACGATATAGATTGATTATAACAAACTTGCAGAATGATTGCAACGACCGTCATTCGTCCAGCTCAAAACGCATTTTCAGCGTTTTTAACTGATCCGGCTGGATCGCGCTGGGCGTATCCATCATCAGGCAGGACGCGTTCTGCGCCTTGGGGAAGGCGATGACGTCGCGCAGGCTTTCTTTCTGCGTCAGAATCATCATCAGACGGTCGATGCCGAAGGCGAAGCCGCCATGCGGAGGCGTTCCGTACTTGAAGGCTTCCAGCAGGAAACCAAATCGCTTCCATGCTTCCTCATGCGTAAAGCCGAGGAGGTTGAACATTTTCTCCTGCAGGTCGCTCGCATGGATACGAATGGAGCCGGAGCCCATTTCGATGCCGTTGATCACCAGGTCATACGACTTGGCGCGCACCTTTTCGGGCGCGGTTTCCATTAGGTCAAAGTCTTCGTTCATCGGCATGGTGAAGGGATGGTGAGCGGCCACATAGCGCTGGTCCTCTTCGTTCCACTCAAGCAGCGGGAATTCGGTGATCCAGAGGATATCGTAGCGGTTTTTGTCGATCAGGTTCAGCTGGTGGCCCAGCTTCAGACGCAGCTGCCCCATCGCCGTCAGGGCGGTCAGGCGCTTGTCGGCAATCAGGAACACGGCGTCTCCCTTTTCCGCGCCCATTTCGGCAAGCAGCTGTTTCATAACGTCCTCTTTCACAAACTTGGCGAACGAGGAACGCACCGTGCCGTCGCTGTTTTCGGCGTACCACGCAAGGCCCTTCACATGATAGGTCTTGACGAATTCGCCCAGCGCATCCATATGTTTTCTTGACAGTTCATCCGCCGCGCCCTTGGCCGCAATGGCGCAGATGATCTGCCCGTCTCTGGCCGCGTTTTCAAACACCGAGAAGCCGCACGCTTTCACGGTGTCCGTTACCGTGCGGATTTTCATATCAAAGCGTGTATCCGGCTTGTCGCTGCCATAGTTTTCCATGGCATCCTTCCACGTCATGCGGGGCAGCGGCAGGGAAAGCTCCATCCTCTTGGCGGCCTTGAAGACACTGCTAAAAGCGCCCTCCACCACGGTCTGCACGTCTACCGGCTCCACAAAGGACATTTCGATGTCCAGCTGAGAAAACTCCGGCTGGCGGTCGGCGCGGCTGTCCTCATCGCGGAAGCAGCGGGCCACCTGATAATACTTGTCAAGGCCGCCCACCATCAGCAGCTGCTTGTAGATCTGCGGGCTTTGGGGCAGCGCATAGCATTCGCCCGGATGGATGCGGCTGGGCACCACAAAGTCGCGCGCGCCTTCCGGCGTGGACTTGGTCAGAATGGGCGTTTCCGTTTCCACAAACCCCTGACCGTCCATATAGTTGCGGATGGCGTTAACCACCTTGGAGCGCAGCATCAGCGTCTGCTGCATGGCAGGCTTGCGCAGGTCGAGGTACCGGTATTTAAGGCGCACCGTCTCGTTGTCCTTGGCGTCATCTTCGATATAGATGGGCGGCGTTTCCGCAGCGTTGAGAATGCGCGCTTCCTTCACCAGCACCTCAATATCCCCGGTCTTCATGTTTTCATTCACCGAGGCCGCGTCCCGCAAGGCGATCCGGCCGCGCACGGCCAGCACATACTCGCTGCGAAGGCTTTCGCCAAGGCTGTATGTTTTTTCATCCAGCGTGTTGGAATTGAATACCACCTGTATCATGCCCGACCGGTCGCGCAGCCAGACAAAGATGATGCCGCCCATGTTGCGGGCGCGCTGCACCCATCCCATCAGCGTTGTTTCGCTGCCCGCGTCCGCCTTTGTCAGCTCCCCGCACATATTGCTGCGCTTCCAGCCATTCAAAAACTCCGCCATATCGATTCCCTCTTTCCGCTTATTGTAATTGCGCTGTCAGTTCATCCGGCAGCATTTCTTTTTCTTCTTTGGTCAGCATATTGCGCAGCTTCACATGCCCGCGCTCTTTTTCTTCGCCGCCCACCATGACAAGATACGGTACGCCCAGCTTGTTCGCATACTTGAACTGCGCTTTCAGGCTCCGGCCCGCATGGTCGCAATCGGCCTTCAGCCCCTTGGCCCTGAGCGCCTGCACGAGGATAAAAGCGTCTGTCTTATCCTCCTGCGCAATGTTGGCAACATACACATCCATCGCGGCAGGCTTTTCCGGCAGAATACCGCGGTTGCCCAGTTCCATCAGGATACGCTCGGTGCCGATGCCAAACCCCACGCCGCACAGCTCCGGGCCGCCAAGCTGTTCCACCAACCCGTCGTACCGGCCGCCGCCGCACAGCGCAAGGCCTTCGCGCCCTGACTGCATGATCACTTCAAACACCGTCTTGGTGTAGTAATCCAGCCCGCGCACGATATGCGTATCGATTTCAAAGGGTACTTTCGCCGCGTTCAGCAGCTCCTGCAACGTTGCAAAATGGCCGCCGCACTCATCGCACAGATGCTCCAGCATCACCGGCGCATCCTGTACAATGCGCTTGCAGCTTTCTTCCTTGCAGTCCAGCACGCGCAGGGGATTGCGCTCCAGCCGCTCGCGGCAGGTGGGGCACAGCTGCTCTTTATAAGCGGATAAATAATTGATCAGCACCTGATGATAAACCGGTCGGCACTTGGGGCAGCCGATGGAGTTGATGTGCACGTTCAGATTGTCCATGCCGAGGTCTTTTAACAGTCCCAGCAGCAGCACGATCAATTCCGCCTCGGCGGAAGGCTCTTTCGCCCCAAAACACTCCATGCCAAACTGGTGATGCTCGCGCAGACGCCCGGACTGCGGGTTCTCATACCGGAAGATCGGCGCGTTCAAATAATAAGCCTTCACGGGCAGCGTATCCGCATACAGCTTGTTTTCGATCACCGCACGGACAACGCCGGCCGTTCCCTCCGGTTTCAGGGTAACGGATCGATTGCCCTTATCCAAAAAAGTATACATTTCTTTCTGCACGATATCCGTGGTATCGCCCACGCCGCGCTGAAACAGCTCTGTATGCTCAAATACCGGGGTTCTGACTTCCCGGTATCCCATCAGCGCTGCGGCGCTCCGCATCTTCGCTTCGATCCACTGCCAAAGATAACTGTCCTCCGGCAGAACGTCTTTTGTGCCCTTGGGTGCCTGTATCATCTTTCTTTCTCCTGTCATAACGCTTTGCTACAAAAGGATTATAAGAGGGGTGTATATAATTGTCAATCGCTACATCATACACGGCTATCCATATCAATGCAGTTATCATTCGTTTTGCAGTGCGTGAAGTTCTTCCCGTACCCAGCCCGCAACGCTTCAGAAAGGACAAACCGCCCGCCGGATGAGCAAAAGCAGCTCATGCGGCAGGCGGTCAGATCGATCACAGTATCGGACGATACCTACAAAATCGTCCTTAACTGTCAATCGGGTGGTGGAGCGTCTGCAACCAAGTTTGAACGCTCATATTCCTGATTGCTGGCTTTTATATCACCCAGTGGGATGTCCTCAAGTCTGATGGGCTGTCTCCCGCCGTTGAGAATAAGGGTAAACTTATCGTCCCATAGGTACACGGCTCGTAGGAAGATGTTGATCATAGCTCTGCGCTTGTTCTCGTCGTTCAGATCACCCTTTTGCAAATAGTACAGGAAGGCTTCCACTTGGGGTCTTGTGTAAGTAATCTGTCGAGATTGTTCAACGGCAAGACGGTTTTCGTAGTCTTCCTTTTCTGCTCGGCACTGGGTAATGCGTTCTGTCAACATCTCAACCGATTGCCCAGCTTCGATTGCCCGCCACAAGTTTTCTATAGCTTCTTCAGTTGCCTTGATTTGTGCCTTCAACTGCTTGATGCTGGAGTTGTCATAGTCAGCTTGACAGGCCGCTTCAACCTCTCTTGAGAGCCTCGCAATGTTCTCGTCGCTAAGCAAGTCGTGGCACTTGGAGACTACCACAGCCTCTATCCATTCCTTTTGCGTAGGCCTTTTTTCACACAGCTTCTTCCTGGCACTCTTGCAGGCATAATACTTGTATTTCTTGCCTGTGCTAGATGTACCACCATAACCCACCATCATTTCTTTGCAATGACCGCAGAAAAGTTTGGTAGTTAGTAAGTACTCTTCTTTCGCTCTTGATCTAGCGGGAGCTTTTTTATTGCGTTCAAGAATAAGCTGCACCCGCTCAAACAATTCGTCTTCGATAACTCGGGGCATTCCATCAGGTACTTCTTCGTCCTTATAGATGTAGGTTCCAATGTATCGCTTATTCCGCAGCATTCGGTGTAGGCTGTTCTTGTTGAAAGCTTTGCCTCTCCCTGTCCGTATCTGTCGGTTGTTCAGGGTTCTGATGATATCCGCCACTGATGTTCCGCTGGCATACCGTTCAAAGATTTCTCTAACTGTTTCCGCTTCATCCTGGTCAACAAAAAACTCTCGGCTTTGCTTATCTACCTTAAAGCCCAGACCTACAGAACTACCAATACTCAGGCATTTCTGTGCGTTGATATCCATGCCACGCCGAATCTTCTGGGACAGTTCAGCTGAGAAATATTCCGCCATGCTCTCCAAAACGCCTTCTACCAGAATACCGGAAGCATCATCTGTGATGTTTTCTCTGGCAGACAGTACACGTACACCATTCTTCTTGAGCTTTGCCTTGTTAATGGCGCTGTCATACCTGTTTCTGGCGAAACGGTCTAACTGATAAACCAGCACAGCGTCAAACATGTGCTTATCACTATCTGCAATCATCCGCTGAAATTCAACCCGGTTATCCGATGTTCCGCTTTGTGCTCGGTCAATGTACTCGCCAACGACAGTGTATCCGTTGAAGTCAGCATACTCATAACATGCTTTCAGTTGACCTTCAATGGATTGTTCCGTTTGACTGTGGCTGGAATATCGGGCGTAGATGACAACTCTCATTTTTCCGTTTCACCCACTTCTTGCAACAGACTGATTTTCTCTGCGTCCAGCAGTACACGAAGCTGGTAAGTAGCAATGCTCTGCAATGTTTCAAAGCGTTCCGCTTTACTTTTCCCGTCCTTAATAAGCTCCGCATTATGTGTTTCCAGATTGGACAGCACAGTCAATTCAGCTATGGAAGCATAGTCACGGATGTTGCTGCATTTGGCAAGCTCAGGATTGGCTTCCCGCCATGCCTTGGCTGTGCAATTGAACAATGCGACATTCAGCAGGTCTGCCTCATCTGCATATGCAAGCCATTCAGTATTCTTGGTGTAATTGCCTTGTGGAAGCACATAATTCTTCACAGCATCAGTATGGATTAAGTAATTGCTTTTGGACAGAAAACGCTTAGCATTCCATTCCAGCTGCAAACGGTCATTCTCTGCCTCCTTAAGACGCTGATACTCTTTCAGAAGATATAATTTGAAGAGAGGGCTGATAGCTGAACCAAACTCAAATGCAATATCCTTATGGGCATATGTGCCGCCATACCGTCCTGCTTGTACATACATTCCTATGGCATGTGTCTTTGTTATCCACTCCTTGGCACTAATGGTAAAGGTAGGCAATCCGGCTCCAAGTTTAAAGTGGTCAAATTCGACTACTTTAAAATCCGGGTTATACATCATCTCCCAAGTGCCAAGAAACTCTAATGTGGTGCGAGTACGCAACCAGTTCTTGATAACATCAGCTGCCCTGGTAGCATCTGCGCGAGCCTTAGCCATATTTGTAAGGCTGATGTAATCCTTCTGGTCAATGGTAATGATAGTAACTTCTATATCCTGAACGGTGATAACCGATGCTTTCCTGCTCATTTTATCTGTTCCCTCATCATCTGCTTAAGCGTTTCCTTTAAGCGTTTATTCAGTTTACTCTTGGGGGAAAAGCACATTTCAATAAACTGATCCATTTCTGGATACGAAAGCTCAATCTCCGGTTTGCCCCTATACAGCTTTCCCTGAGGCACATCCGTTCTACCGAAAATATAATCCAGAGATACATCGAAATAGTCTGCATACTTGACTAAGACGTCAAAGGGGGCAGCAGTACGTGAACTTTCATAACGAAAGATGCTGGCTTGTCCCACACCAAAGATTTTAGATAATCGCATCTGAGAGAAGCCGACACTTTCACGAAGAAGCTTCAAACGGTCACCAACTATGTTCACGATAATACCTCCCTGCTATCGATTCGATTATAACAAAGGAGGCGCGCTATTTCAATTCAAATTTTCACTTTAGTGTCTCGTGATCTATGAACATTGCCTGGTGGTCAAAATAAGGCAAGGATTTTCATGTCATATCAACTATTGTCATACGGCCCTTATCCATCTCATATACAGAATCGCAAAGCGTGCTGATGTCAAGCGGATTATGGCTCGATAAAAGGATTGTCTTTCCCTGTTTTTTATACTCGAGAAGAAGTTTCCTAATATCATTAACGCCCTCCTTATCAAGGCCGTTGAAAGGCTCGTCGAGTACTAAATAGTCTGGGTTTTCCATTATAGCTTGAGCAATTCCCAGCCTTTGTTTCATTCCTAAACTAAATTTACCAACCTTCTTTTTACTTGTGGGATCCAGTCCAACTAACTCAATCCATTTTTTGATTCGATCAGATTCAACTTTTCCATTAATACAAGCAAGACGCAACAAGTTTTCATAAGCACTACAATCCGGCAAAAAACCGGGAGTTTCGATAACAAAACCAACAGAATTTGGGAATTTGCCTTGTTTATGGTAGTCAATATTGTTAATCATGATCCTCCCAGTTGTTGGTGTAATAAATCCACATATGCACTTGAAAAGCATACTTTTCCCTGAGCCATTTCGGCCTACAATGCCAGAAATAACGCCCGGCATAAATACCGCAGATATGCTATCTAAAATTGTTGTTCCTTTAATGCTTAACCCCACATTGTCAACTTTTATACTTTTCATAAAATCTCCAATTCTTTGGTTTATTCAAAAGACTCAATACCAGCTTCTATTCTTGAACAATCTCAATCCCACTGCTTGAATCAATATAAAGCTTACAAAAACACCGATCAGAATCATTGTATCATTTATACCTGTATTGGCATGCATATGGATGCTTCTAGACAAAATGAGCCAATTGCCAATCATATATTTGGAGAAGACACTCTCTGGAATAAAAGCGGAAACTGCAACGAATAATACGAAAGCTACACCTCCAGCAAACGCGCTTCTAAAAGCAACTTGACAAAACGATTGAACATGAAGAATGATGCACATAGGTAAACATGCCCTGAAGAATAGCAAAGACATCAAAAGGACTGTATTATCATTGTCAGTGTGAATCAATCTGCCCATTTGGAGTGATACGCCAGGCATGACATTTCCTGTCAACACCGCTACCCCTACGACCGATGAACACAACAAATAATAAACAATGGTTATGAAGATCGTCTTAAGGCTATGGGAAAGCCAGAAAGAAGATCGGTATCGATAACGAGGTAGTCGGAACTGAATACAGTTAAGCAGGACTTCTGTTTCTCTGCCAATGATCACTGACACAAGCGTGTGTGGCATCATCCACGCCATGAATTTCGGTAAACCACCATCATTCATGAATTGATAGATTGGGCCTTTCAACAATTCAAATAAACGATCAAGCATACATCCTCTTGAAGGCAGAGTGAATGCAAATAGGGTAACGGCAACAATGCTTCCCCATAGGTTAAGAGAAATCAAGGTGCTTTTGAGGTCAATGGCAAAACCATACACACTTCTTTTGATCATGACTTGCGTACCGAATTTGAAGCTTTAATCTTATTAAGAAGTAAGATTGCACTAACAGTTAGGAATAGCATAATTACTATTCTTATAGCACCAGAATAGACACTGAACAAGGGAAAGGGATTCCACTCACCATAATACTGGAGGAAAAAGTATGAGTGTGGTATGGCCGCTGCCCATTGTGGCCACGCATCAATTGTATACTGTCCAATGATATGAAAAACATAGATAGAGACGATTGCTAACATTCTATTATTAGCAAGTTTGAGCACGAGTGAATATATTAAACCATATAGAACTATGCAGAGGTAAACGAGGATCAGTTGGAAAAGACTTGCTTGGAGTGGTGTGATCGTATCCATTAATTCTATAATTGCTGGCAGTAATGGGACCTCAATGAATTGAGCAGTATTTGTATAACTCATTACAGTAGCCGAGTTGGACCAATCGTATGCCATTTCAGTACAGGTAAGTGCAAACGCACAAACAAGAATGACTGATACACAACAAACACATGTACAAGAACTAATCCAACGTTTGATCACCTGAATGATACTTTCTTCAACTTTTTGTGACATGAATCTTGACGCCAACAGAATAATACATGACATTCCGATACCCGAAAAGAAAACGTAACTATTAGCACAACTAAAATACATTTTTTCAAGAAAACTCATGCCGCGCATTGCAAAAAAACTGTTTGCAAGCGATATAGAAACCCAAACAATGGCCGCTAACACAACATAATCGATCGATTTTAAGAGAGTGGGTTTTTGAGGGCTACGACTTAAAAGCAACATTTCTCTTTACACCTCTATAGAAGCTAACATATGAGGTAAGCAGTATTATGAGAAAAAAACCAAAAAATTCTAATACCTTCGGCGTAACATCTACTCTCCAAAAGTCGATGTCGTATGTGAGATAGATAGTTTTTCGGATGCTCTCAAGTAAGCCTGTTCTGGAAAATGCCGAAAGCACATTTACCAGTAAAAAAGGTATAAAAAGCGTGACATACACATTCCCAATATAGGCTGAAGCTGCTAAAGCGAGGCTGCTCCATGCCAGATTTCCCCAGAATTGTATTGCAATGAGAATGACAATAAACACCCCTTGCTTTTCATAAAAAAGAACCTCCCACGGATTTCCGCTCGGGAAATAGCGATAGGGAATATCTGGATAGGGGAATAAAACACTGCATAGGAACAAGAGAAAAATCTGAGCCGATCCCACTGCTGTTGCACCGGCGAAAGCATTACTGATAAATCGATCTCTGACAAAACATCTTATTCCGCAACGGTGAACTTGATATCTCAGATATCCGCTCTTTAGGTCTGATATAAATGATGTTGAGTACGGGATTGCGACACAAATCATGCTGACGGGGAAAAGCGCACTTTTGTAAAAAAAGCTAATCATAGGTTTAAGTGAATCTGTTTTCTCTGTAAGAGCTAGGGGAAGAAGGGAACTGTTTTCTAGCAAAAAGGGGATAATCATCAATGCCGATGTAACAACCCAGTAGCTACCATATGCACGAGACATTTCCTTGCGTAGGTTTCTCAGCATTTCATCTATCTCCTAGAACTATGTAGTTCCACAACCCCATTGATCGCATTGACCAAACTAACCATCTCATGATCATCTTTGATTCTAAATTCCCACATGGGTATTAAATGTACCTCAAACGGATTGCCAAACAGAGCCCGAGCTTGATAAACTAGCGATATTCCCTCAATAACGATATCTTCCCTTAAGAAAGAACTCAGTGATTGCAGTGCAGAATCGACTGAAATAATTCCTGTGCTTTCCCAAAGGGTTTCTGTAGCTTGAAAGAAGTTTCCCTTCAAACGTTTGGGAAGGCCATCTTGCACTTGCAACTCTAAGCATCCGTTTGGATTAACTGTTCCCCTATACGAATCAAACGTATCATGATTGCTGATGGGTATTCCATCAACAATGGGTCTGAAAACATAATAACCCGCATGAGAATAATCAAGAAGTTGCAGTTCTCCTAACGCAATGCCGGCGTTTTGCACGAAAGCAGCAGCATCTTGTGAGGATCTGATACTTTCATTACCATAAAAGTAAAAATCCAATCTTCCATTTTCAATGAGCTCGAAAAAACTGTTCTCTCCCGCTACTTCCGTATATGCTAAGTCGTAGAATAATGCGGCATGCATTTCAATATTGTCAATATATTCAAACTCCGCATCTTCTGGATAGAAAGCCCCAATTGCATGCTTCATGTCGACTGGGGCATTATGCGCCTTATAAATGACAATTGTTGTTCTGTCCGGTATATGCACATTGGCGTTTACATACATGGCATGTCCATTGGAAACAATGTTTTTTTCAATGTGGGAAGGTGTATCATGGAGAATACTTTCTGTTCGTGAGCCATCAATCTTAAAATACTCATTGCTTCCTGATTGTGTCAGGGGTGGCATTCTAAAGAAAGCAAGAAATAACAATAGTACACTACAAAATAATAGGTAAGGCTCGTCAACCCTTTTTCGGATAGTTTGTTAAGCAGAGATTTTCAAGGTCGAG
>CAZFUT010000003.1:0-64498 GCA_964522425.1 uncultured Oscillospiraceae bacterium | reverse complement strand
GTTCGCGACGACGCCTCTAAGCCAAAAGATCCGACGCGACGATGCGTTAAGGATTGAATTGGTATTATTTCGCGGGCAGCGCCTGATCGCTGTACAGCAGCGCCAGCGTGGCGCGGCCGGCTACGCCGTCGTGGCGCAGGCCGTTGATGTTCTGGAAATCCCAAACGGCGACGCGGGTGACGGTTTCAAACTTGCCGTCAACGGGGCCCGCATAGTACCCCAGCGCCTTCAGCCTGTTCTGGAGATCGACGACGCGCTGGCCCTTGCTGCCGATTTTCAGCGGGTTGGGCACGTCAATGCCGAACATGCCTGCGCGCGGCGTGCCGGAAAGGCCCAGCGAGGCCAATGTTTCCGGCCCGGCAACGCCATCGACCTTTAAGCCCTTTTTGCGCTGATAGCGCCATACGGCAACCCAGGTATCATTGCCATATTTGCCGTCTACCTTGCCGGTAAAGTCGCCGGTAGCCTGCAGGGCTTGTTGCAGCGCCAGCACGCCTTCACCGTTGAGGCCGTAATAGAGCTTCTCCCTCTTGGGGTTGCTGAGGATGCCCAGCTTGATCAGCGTCTTTTCACCGGCTTTGCCGTCGGTGGCCAGGTTGTGGTCTTTCTGGAAATGCCAGACAGCGTTGGATGTCCACTTGCCGTACTTGCCGTCGACCTTGCCCTTGTAATAGTGCAGATCAAGCAGCCGTTTCTGAACGGTGGCGACCATTTCGCCCTGAGAGCCGATGCGCAGCACCTCTGCCAGCGAAACGGGGACGAGCGCACATAGCCCTATGATGCATATCAGTGCGCAGCAGATGAATTTTTTCATATCTATACACCTCCAATAGTCAAGAGCAGCGTTTCTAAGTACAGTATACAGGGATATATATGACAATTCAAGGCTTTTGGGCGTTTCCGTTTTGTAACAATTATGCATGATGCGCACAGAAAAGCCGGGGTCCGCTCGGGGCCCCGGCCGGCAGGATATGGCGCTGCTTACAGCGCCATGGCCTTTTTCTCGGCTTCAGCGATCATCTTTTCGCAGGCGTTGACCTGCGCCATGTCTTCCTCGGCGAGGGGGAAGAGGGGGAGGCGGACGCCGCCGCAGTGAACGCCCTTGCGGCGCAATAGCTCTTTCATCACGGCGTAGAGGTTGCCCTTGCAGGCGCACATGGCGTAGATGATGCGGCAGATGTCGTTCTGCACCTGAGTGGCCTTTTCGACGCTGCCGGTCATGAGCAGCTGGTTGGCCTTCAGGAACAGGGCGGGCATCACGGCATAGGTGCCGCCGATGCCGCCGGCGGCGCCCATCATGCGGCCGGCCACAAACTGCTCGTCCGGGCCGTTGAACACGGTCAGCCTGTCGCCGCCTAAGTCTTTGAACATCTGGATGTCCTGTACGGGCATCGAGCTGTTTTTGACGGCTTTGACGCGCGGGTTTTTGAGCATTTCGGAAAGCAGCGGCAGCGTCAGCGACACGCCCGCCAATTGCGGGATGTTGTAGATGACGAAGTCGGTTTCCGGCGCGGCGGACGAAATATCGTTCCAGTACTTGGCGATGGCGTGGGGGGGCAGATGGAAGTAAATGGGGGGGATGGCGGCGATGGCGTCCACATGCAGGCTTTCCGCGTGCCTGGCCAGCTCCATGCTATCTTTGGTGTTGTTGCAGGCGACGTGGGCGATGATGACCATCTTGTCGCCCACGGCCTCCATGACGGCCTCCAGTATCTGCTTGCGCTCCTCAACGCTTAAATAGATGCATTCGCCGGAGGAGCCGTTGACGTACAGCCCCTGCACGCCGGAAGCCAGCAGGTGGCGCGCCAGAGCCAGCGTGCGCTGGGTGCTTACGTTGCCCGCGTCGTCGTAGCAGGCATAGAAGGCCGGGAATACACCCTGATACTTGTTTTCCTTGTTGTACATTTTTTCTGCTTCTTTCGTCAGTATTATCCCTTTACCGCGCCCATGGTGATGCCGCGGGTAAAGAACTTCTGGAACAGGAGGAAGATGAGGATGATGGGCACCGCGCCCAGCGCGGCCCCGGCCATGATGAGACCAAAGTCGGTGCTGAGCTCGGCTTGAAGCTTGGCAATGCCCAACGAAATGGTCAGCACATTGGTGTCGTTCAGCATGATCAGCTGCAGGAAATAATCGTTCCATGCGGTGATGAAGGTGAAGATGGCCAGCGCGCCTACGCCGGGCTTAATCAGCGGGAAAACGATCTGTGTGAAGGTCAGCGTTTCGCCCGCGCCGTCAATGCGGGCGGCTTCCAGCATTTCATTGGGAATGTTTTCCGAAAACTGCTTCATCAGGAAGACGCCGAAAGGCCAGCCGACGGTGGGGAGAATGACGGCCCAAAGCGTATTGTGAAGCTTTAAGAAAGCCATTTCCTTCAGCAGAGGGATGAGAATAACCTGCTTGGGCAATGCCATGGCTAAAACGAAGATGGAAAACAGCAGGCCGCGGCCGAAGAACTTTTTCTTGGCCAGCGCGTACCCGCCCATGGCGGCGGCCAGGCAGGTGAGGGCCATCGCCATCACGCACAGGAACACGGTATTGAACATCCACTGCCAGGCGGGCTTTTCAAAAAGCCGCAGATAGTGTTCGACAACTGGATTGGTTGGGAACCATGTCGGCGTGGCGGCGTTGATCACGGCGGCTTCTTTCACGGAGCCGGTGATGATCCAGTACAGGGGAAAGGTGAAGAGGATTGCTAAAACAATCAGGATGATGACGCTGATCACCTGATAGGCGGAGGTTTTCTGTACGCTGTGATCCATTTTCCTTCCCTCCTCAGCCGTTATCAGGCTTAGCCAGCTTGAACTGAACGGCGCTGAACAAGGCGATGATGATGGCGAGAATAACGCCCATTGCGCTGCCGTAACCGTAACGGTTCAGCTTGAACGCGTTATGATAAATATAATACATGATGGTGCTGGTCGAGTTGATGGGGCCGCCGCTGGTGAGCAGCTGGATCAGCGCGAAGCACTGGAAAGAGTTGATGGTGGTGATGACGAGGATGTACAGGGTGGTGGGCATGATCTGCGGCCACTTGATGCGCCAGAATACCTGAAGGGGTTTGGCGCCGTCTACTTCGGCCGCTTCCACCAAAGAATGATCCACGTTGCTCAACGCGGAAACATACAGCACAATAGGCTGCCCGACGGAGGTGGTGAACAGGATCATGATGATGCACCACAGCGCGGTGTCCACGCTGCCCAGCCAGTTGATGGGCTGATTGATGAGGCCGAGGTTCTTAAAAAGGTAGTTGAGCAGGCCGTAATAGGGGTTGAACAGCCACTTCCATACGACCGTCACGGCTACGGAACCGGTGACGACCGGCAGATAGAAGATGCAGCGGAAAAAGGAAGTAAAGCGGTCGTGCATCCGATAGACAATCGAAGCGACCCACAAAGAGAACATGCAGACGGTGGGCACGCTGACCAGAACGATCACGATGGTATTGATTAAGGACTTGATAAAAATCTTGTCCTGGAACAGCTCGACGTAGTTGGCTACCCCGATGAAGGAAAAATCCGTCATTGAGTAGTTGAAGGCGCTGGTGAAAAGACACATGGCCATGGGGAAAATAACAAAGCCGAGAAAAAACAGCAGGCTCGGCGCCATAAACAGATATCCGGCGATGTTTTCTCTCCTGCGGGTCTCGCGCAGCTCGCGGGAGATATCAATCGTTCTCTGCACGCGGACATTCCTCCTCTTCATAATAAGGCAACGCTCCCCTTCCCACAGGGGCGGGGAGCGTTGCCTGCATGGAAATGATTACTTTACGATGCTGGCGTTGGAATTGGTTACGTAGGTCTTCACTTCGGCCGCCACATCGCCGCCGGCAAAAATACGCTGCAACATATTCCACCATTCGGTGCGCTGCGTGGCCCAGCCGCTGGTCACGTTGTAGTAATCGCCCAGATAAGGCAGGAACATCGCGTATTCGGCGTTGTCGGCCTTTTCGGTGCCGGTGTACACGTCGCCCACAGAGGCGCGGACGGGGAAGAAGCCCGTGGCGTAGACGCTCTTGGCAGCCTGCTCTTTATCATCGCAGACGAACTTGACAAATTCCCTGGCGGCGGCGGCGCGCTTTTCGTCGCCGTTGTTAAACAGGCCGAAGCCCCAGATGCCGCCGCAAAGCTCGGGCGTGCCGTCGTCGGAGGGGAAAGCCATGGGGAACACCTTCACGTCTTCGGCCAGGTTCACCTTGTTGCTGGCGGCAGCGGAAGCGTTCCAGCAGAAGGACATGGAAGCGGTGCTGTTGCAGAACAGAGCGATTTCGTCACCGGCCACGATACCGGGGTCGGCAGTGAGCACGCCTTCTTTGACCAGGTCAACCAGCTTCTGCAGGCCCTTGATGCCGTTTTCGCTGTCCATGGTGTAGGCGGTGTGCTCGGGATTGGTGAACTGTGCGGAGTAGAGGTTCATGGCGAGGGCGCGGGTGCCCTGGTCGCCGCCCTGGCCGCCGCAGTACACGATGCCGGTGGGCATGAAGCCCGCGGTGCTCAGCGCCTTAAGGGCGTTTTCAAAGCCTTCGGTCGTCCAGGTACGCTTTTCTTGGTCAATGAACTGAAGGGCATTGGCCTTTTCAAAGTCGTTGTAGTTGATGGCCATGGTATGGGTGGTCATGACCAGCGGATACTCATAGTACTTGCCGTCCGCGCCCTTGCAGGCGGAGATGACCGCTTCGCTGATGGCGGCGATATCCTTCGTCACTTCTTCGGTCCACAGGTCGCTGATGTCCAGCATTTTACCGGCGGCACCCCAGTTGGTCACCAGACGCTCCGGACCTTCCATGATGATGTCGGGCGTGGTTTTGGCTTCGATGGCGGTCGTTACCTGATCGTCGCCGCTCTTGTAATCAAGGTACTGCACCTTCACTGTGATTTCGGGGTGAGCAACGTTGAACGCAGCGATGATTTCGTTGACGGTCGCTTCGTCGGCCCATTTGCCGATGGGGTAGGTCCAAAGGGTGATTTCGGTCTTTTCGCTTTGCGCATTGGCCATGCCGAGGGACATGAGCACCATGCAGGCGAGAAGCAGGGCGAACAGTTTTTTCATACGTGTCTACCTCCTGTTGTTTTACAATCATAGCGATTGCTGTGATGATCTCAGTATAGGGCGCTTGTCGTACAATGTCAACAAAAAAAGTATAAAACAATAGAATTTTGGCCAATTACAATAAATTTTCTATATATGCCGAAAAAATTTGTAGGACAAGAAGAATTGCGATTGTAGGACAAGAAGAATTGCGATCGACTTGTCAAAAACAGGCAAAAGGGATATAATATTCGCGTTTTGGAGGCGGTGGCGTGACGGAGGAAATCAGGCTGAACGACCGCGTGCAGATGAAGAAAAAGCATCCCTGCGGCTCGTTTGAATGGATCGTGACGCGCATCGGCGCGGATATCAAGATCCGGTGTCTGGGATGCGGGCGCGTGGTGATGCTCGACCGCGCTGAGTTTCTGCGCCGTCGCAAGAAGGTGCTGGAACAGGGGCCGGAGCGCCCCGAAAAAACGCTGGGCCTTGAAAACTATGCGCCCTATATGATCGAAGGAGAAGCGGACGATGGACAACGAACGGAAGAATGACCTGAATGAAGAAACGGTAAAGGAAACCGCGGAGGACGCGGCGAAAGAAACAGAAGGCAGCGCGCCCGCTGAAGATAAAAAAGCGGCAAAGAAGGCCGCCAAAAAGAAAAAGGATGAGGAAAAGAAACACACCGTGTGGGACGAAGTGGCTAATTGGATCGCGCTGCTGGTGCTGGCGGTGGTGCTGGCGGGCCTTTTCCGCGGGCTGGTGGCCGAACCCATCCGCGTGGATGGCAAGAGCATGCTGAACACCCTGCAGGACGGCGAGGTGGTGCTGGTGACCAAGCCCGCCCTTTTGCGCGGCGACCTGCGCCGCGGCGATGTGGTGATCTGCCATTATCCCGGGCGCGTGGAGAAAACGCTGCGTATCGGCGCGACGATGACGATGGACATCAGCACCGCCTTTGTGAAACGCCTGATCGCGCTGCCGGGGGACGCGGTGGCCATCCTGAACGGCCAGCTCTATGTCAACGATGCGCCGGTCACGGAGGATTACATTGATTTCCCGCCCACCTACGACATGGAGCGCCGGGTGATGAGGGAAGACGAATACTTTGTGATGGGCGACAACCGCGCCAACAGCCATGACAGCCGCTCGCCGGAAGTGGGCCCCATTCATGAAAAAATGATCGTAGGACACGCCAAGTGGGTTATTTTGCCGCTTAACAGGATTCGGGCGATTCATTAAGGGTATTCCGTTGGATAAACTATCTGCTCTGAAACGGTATTTCGGTCACAGCGCCTTCCGCCCCGGGCAGGAGGCGCTGATTGATATGCTGCTGTCCGGGCGGGATTGTCTGGGCATCCTGCCTACGGGCGGCGGCAAGTCGGTCTGCTATCAGCTGCCCGGCGTGCTGCTGCCCGGCATCACGCTGGTGATATCGCCGCTCATCTCCCTGATGAAGGATCAGGTGGGAGCGCTCAACCAGTCGGGCGTCAAGGCGGCCTACATCAACAGCTCCTTAACGGCGGGACAGACGCGTGAAGCGCTGCGCCGCGCGGGCGACCATTGGTACAAGATCATATACGTTGCGCCGGAACGGCTCGAAACGCCGCTGTTTCTGGACTTCGCGCTGCATGCCGATATCAGCCTCATCGCGGTCGACGAGGCGCACTGCGTATCCCAATGGGGGCAGGACTTCAGGCCCAGCTATCTGAGCATCCCGACCTTTGTACGCGCCCTGCCCGTCCGGCCCGTGCTGTGCGCCTTTACGGCCACGGCGACGCCCAAGGTAAAGGACGACATCCTGCGGCTGCTGGAACTCAAAGACCCTTTTCTGCTGACGCAGGGGTTTGACAGGCCCAATCTGTATTTAGAGGTGCGCAGCCCCCGGGACAAGCAGGGCGAGCTTCTGCGCCTGTTGTCCGAGCGGATGGGCAAGAGCGGCATCATCTACTGCTCCACCCGGAAAAATGTGGACAGCGTGTGCGACCTGCTGCGCCTGAACGGCTACGCCGCCGCGCGTTATCACGCGGGCATGAGCGACATGGAGCGCCTGACTGCGCAGGATGATTTTCAATTCGACCGCGCGCGCATCATGGTGGCCACCAATGCCTTCGGCATGGGGATCGACAAGAGCAACGTAAGCTTTGTCATTCACTATAATATGCCCAAAGACCTTGAAAGCTATTATCAGGAGGCGGGCCGCGCGGGCCGCGACGGCGAAAAGGCCGACTGCATCCTCTTGTACGCCAAGCAGGATGTGGCGATGGCCCGGTATTTGTTAGGCCACGCGAAGGACCAGCAGGGGCTGAGCGAAGAGGAGAAAGAAAAGCTGGCCGCGCGCGACCGGGAGCGGCTGAAGCAGATGACCTTTTATTCCACGACGTCCAGGTGTCTCCGCGCTTTCATCCTGCACTATTTCGGCGAACGGGCCGAGGCCGGCTGCGGCAACTGCTCCTCCTGCCTTGGCACAAGAGCGCCGGCCCCGGCGCCAAGGGAGACGCCCAAGGCCGAGGAGACGCTGTTTACCGCCCTGCGCCTTATGCGCAACCAGATCGCCATGGAGCAGAAGGTGCCCGCCTATGTGATTTTTACCGACGCGACGCTGCGCGACATGGCGGACAAGCAGCCGCATGACGAGAAAACGTTTTTGCAGGTTTCCGGCGTAGGGCAGGAGAAGTGCCGCCGGTACGGCAGCCTCTTCCTGACCCTCTTGCGCCGGGCGGAAGATGCGCGCGTTGCGGGCGAGTTTACGACGGCCAACGATGCGTCCAGGCTGGCGCGGGACGTGTACAACGCGGGCCGCCCGTGGACGGATGCAGAGCTATTGCGCTTTCGGGCGGGGCTTGCGCAGGGCATGAGCGCCCTTGCGCTGTCCAAGGCGCATGAAAGACCGATGGGCAGCATTGAAGCGATGCTGGAAAAGGAGAAAAACAGGCGATGAGGAAGCTGATAAACCGTCTGCTGCGTATCCCCGGCGCGGGGACGGAAGAACAGAAAACCTTCTATCGCAACACCGTCCGCATCGCCCTGCCTGCGGCGGCCGAAGGGGCGCTGATGAGCGTGATCAGTGCGGTGGATACCATGATGGTGGGCACCTTGGGCCCGGCGGCCATTACCGCCGTAGGGCTGACCGCTCAGCCACGCATGATCCTGCTGGTGATGGCGCAGGCGCTGTGTGTGGGCACAACGGCCATCATTGCGCGCCGTAAGGGCGCGGGGGATGATGAAGGGGCGCGACGCTGTCTCAGCCAGTCGATGGCGCTGATCACTTTGGTCGGTCTCCTGATCACGCTGCTGGGCGTTGTGTACGCGCGGCCCCTGATGGCGCTGTCAGGCGCCAACGAAGAAACGCTGGATATGTCGGCTACGTATTTTGCCGTCATCGCGGCGAGCTTCCTTCCAAACTGCTGGCAGCTGTGCATCTGCGCCGCTTTTCGGGCGATCGGGCAGACAAAGCTGACGTTCACCACCCATATGTTGTCCAATTTGATCAATGTGTGCCTAAACTACCTGCTGATCGGCGGCAATTTCGGCTTCCCACGTATGGGCGTTGCGGGCGCTGCGCTGGCAACGGCCGTCGGTACGGTGGCGGCCAGCGCGGTGGCGCTGATTTTTGCGCTGAAGCCTAAGCGCTATTTTGAGTATAAACCGCTGAAAATACCGCGTTTTGACCGGGTGACCATGCAGGGACTTATCAGGATCGGCGCGGCGTCCATGTCTGAATCGGTGTTTCTGCGCGCCGGGTTCTGGATATTGCAGAAAATCGTGGCAGGCATCGGCACCAATGCCTTTGCTTCCTACCAGATCGTAAGCCAGGTGACCACGCTGTCCTTTACCGTGGGCGACGGCATTGCGGCGGCGGGCGTCGCCCTGGTTGGGCAGAGCCTGGGCGCAAAAAGGAAGGATGAGGCCGAACGCTATGTGTGCGCCGCGCGCAAGGTGGGCTATGCCGCTTCCGGTGTGCTGATGGCATTGCTGGCCGTATTCAGCGGCACGCTGCCGCATCTGTTTACCGATCACCCGGCGGTGATCGCGGCCGCCCGCATCTCCTTTATGGTGGTGGTGCTGGGCATCATCCCGCACAACGGGCGCGTGATCTATGCGGGGTGTCTGCGCGGCGCGGGCGATGTAAAGTATGTGGCCGCCTGCTCGTTTATCGGCGTTGCGGTGCTGCGCCCGCTGCTGACGTGGGTATTCTGTTTCCCTCTCCATCACACCCTGCCTGCTTTGCGCCTGATGGAAACCGGCCCATGGTGGGCTTATGTGTGCGACGCCTTTGTACGCGATGCGCTGCTGACCGTGCGCATACGGCGCGGCAAATGGAAGGATATCCGTATCTGAGCTTTCCGGCAAATGCATATAATATTGACCTCGCTTGGTTTTTGTCATGCGCGAGCCGTGCCCGAACCGCTGCCTTTATCTTGCAATGGATATTGATTTGACGTATAATCATATCGCTTTAAAAGGCTTTCATGCGGCGACTGCTGCCTGTTTTGCGGCAGCAGCGGCATGGAGTGATTTTTTTAACGCATTTGGGCATGAAAAACCTGCCGGGAATGAATTTTAATGAGGTGATACCATGGCGGAAAAACAAGTAAACGGCAAGCAGACAGTCATTTCGGCGGAAGGCATGAAGAAGCTGGAAGAACAGCTTGACTACCTGAAAAACACGCGCCGCGCCGAAGTGGCGGAACAGATATCCATTGCCCGGGGCTTCGGCGATCTGAGCGAGAATGCCGAATATGACGAGGCCAAGAACGACCAGTCCAAACTGGAAGCGCAAATATTGGATCTGGAAAACACGATTCGCACAGCCCTGGTGATCGAAGACAGTGATATCAAGACCGACCGCGTGAACGTTGGCACGGTTGTGCGCGTTTTCGATGAAGAAATGGACGAGGAAGTGGATTATGCGATCGTCGGCGCGCGGGAAAGCGACCCGATGAACAACAAAATCTCCAACGAGTCGCCCATCGGCGCCGCGCTGCTGGGCCATAAGAAAAATGACGTTGTGCTGGCGCAGACGCCGGGCGGAGAAATCAGGCTCAAGATCCTCAAAATACGCAGACAGTAACCAAGGAGAGAGTTATGCAGGAACACCAAGCACAGCAGGAGCTATCTTTTAGCGAGCAGGAGCAGATTCGCCGGGGAAAACTGAACGATCTGGCGGCGCAGGGGAAAAGCCCCTATTTGATCACAAAGTATGAAAAGACCCACAACAGCGACGAAGTGGTAACTCGCTTTGACGCGCTGGAAGGTCAGGCCGTGGCAATCGCCGGGCGTATGACATCCCGCCGCGTCATGGGCAAGGCTTCCTTTGCGCACCTTTTGGATGCAAAGGGCAGCGTCCAGATCTACGTTAGGCGCGACGATGTGGGCGATGAAGAGTATGCCGCTTTTAAGCTGTTTGACCTGGGCGATGTGCTGGGCGTGCGCGGTAGGGTGTTCAAGACAAAGACGGGCGAAGTATCCGTCCATGCCGAGGATGTGGTGCTTTTGACCAAGTGCCTAAAGCCCCTGCCGGAAAAATTCCACGGCCTTCAGGATGCGGATATGCGCTACCGCCAGCGGTATCTGGATATGATCGTCAATCCCGAAATCAAAGCCGTTTTTGAAAAACGCAGCCGCATCATCGGTGCGATCCGTGCCTTTTTGGATAAGCGCGGCTTTCTGGAAGTGGATACGCCCATTCTGCATACGCTGGAGATCGGCGCGGCTGCGCGCCCCTTCATAACGCACCATAATACGCTGGACATCGATATGTACCTGCGCGTGGAGACGGAGCTGTATCTAAAGCGCCTGATCGTGGGCGGCATCGAAAAGGTGTATGAGATCGGCCGCATCTTCCGCAACGAGGGCATGGATCGCTTCCATAACCCGGAGTTTACGTCCATCGAGCTGTATCAGTCCTATGTGGACTACAATGAAATGATGCGCATCGTGGAAGAAATGTACGAATACGTTGCGCTTGAAGTGCTGGGCACGACGGAGATCAGCTATCAGGGGCAACCGATCAGCCTGAAGGCCCCGTGGCCGCGCGTCAGCATGGCGGACGCGGTCAAGAAGGCCAGCGGCATCGATTTTTATGCCTGGCAGTCGGATGAAGAAGCCCGCGCCTGCCTGGACGAAAGAAAGATCCACTACGATCGGGGCGCAACGCGCGGGCACTGCCTGGCGGCGCTGTTTGACGAATACGTGGAAGACTCTCTGCAGCAGCCCACCTTCGTCATCGATTACCCGGTGGAAATTTCGCCGCTCGCCAAGCGCAAGGCGGACGATCCCCGCATGACGGAGCGGTTTGAATTCTTCATCACCGGCCATGAGGGCGGCAACGCCTTCTCGGAATTGAATGACCCCATCGACCAGCGCGACCGGTTTGTCAAGCAGGTGGAAGAGCGCCGCGCCCTGGGCGGAAAGAACGCCAAGGTGGACGAGGATTTCGTCAACGCACTGGAATACGGCATGCCGCCCACCGGCGGTATGGGCATCGGCGTCGACCGCATGATCATGCTGCTGACGGACAGCGCTTCCATCCGTGATGTGCTGCTGTTCCCGACCATGAAACCTGTGGATTGACCATGAAACTTTCTACTCCGCTGACCGGAAAGCGCGTGCGCGATCATTTCGCTTACAGCTTTTGGAAATACCTGCTGGCGGCGGTTCTGTCTGTATTCGTATGGAACATGGTCTACATACAGACAGAATACCGCCCGCCTGAACATAAACGGATCGATGTATATGTGCAGACGGCTGAAACGACGGCGCAGGACATCGATGCGTTTCTGTCACCTGTCTGGCAGGCGGCCGTACCGGATATGGAACTGGTGCGCGCAGTGACGCTGATGCCAAGCGGCGGCGGCAACTATATGTCGGATATGCAGCTGGTCACATACCTTGCCGCGCATGAAGGCGACTTGTACATGTTGTCCGCTGCCGACTTTAAAAAGTTTGCGGCGCAGGGGGCTTTTCTGCCGCTGGAAGCGATGGTGGAGCGCGGGGAAATCGTTGCCGACGGGCTCGACTTGCAGCCGGGATGGGTCGCGAGCCAGCAAAGCGACGAGGTGGACGGAAAAATCGTCTATACCGCCGAGCGCCACCTGTACGGCATACCGGCCAAAAGCCTGAAGCGGTTTGAAAAAGAGCTTGGCATGCATGTGGACGGCATGTATATGGCCGTAACGGTAACAAACGGCAACGATGAAAACGTGATCCCCTTCCTTTCGTATCTTGTGCGGTGGGCGCAGGACGAGACGGGGCAATAAAGGAACAGGAATGTGAAGTATCAAACGATCGTATGGGATTTGGACGGGACGCTGTCCGACTCCGCCCCCGGTATTTTAACATCTGCTCGCTATGCGCTTGACCGCATGGGCCGCGAGGCGCCGGAGGAAAAGGTGCTGCGGCGTTTTTTGGGGCCGCCTCTGGCGGCTTCTTTTATGGAACATTGCGGTTTGACGGAGGAAGAAGCCAAACGGGCAGCCGCCTATTACCGCGAAAGCTATCACGGCGGGGAATGGAAGAACAACCGCCTCTATCCCGGTATTCTGCGGCTGCTGACAACCCTCAAACGTAAGGGCGCTTTTCTTGCCGTGGCGACGGGAAAGCCAAAGGCAACGGCGGATATGGTGCTCAACTATTTCGGCATCATGGAGCTGTTTGACAAGGTGGTCGGCCCGGAAGAATGCAATCTGTATGCGAAAAAAGAGGATGCGGTCTTTGAAGCCATACGCGGTCGGGAGCATGCGGTGATGATAGGCGACCGGCATCTGGATATTCTGGGCGCGCGGAAAAACGGCATTCCCTGCATCGCGGCGGGCTATGGGTATGGGTCAAAGCAGGAAGCGGATCAATTTGGCGCGGACTTCTATGCGAAAACGGCGGACGACCTGTATGATCTCCTCGGCGTAACCAAAGAACGGGAAAAAGGATATTTCATATCCTTCGAAGGGAACGACGGCTGTGGAAAATCCACCCAGATCCGCCTGCTGACCGAACGGCTGGAAAAATTGGGCCTTGACGTACGAAGAACGCGGGAGCCGGGCGGCTGTCCCTTGTCGGAAAAAATCAGGGGCATTTTGCTGGATAAAGCCAACAGCGCGATGTCTGATATGACGGAAGCCCTGCTGTTTGCCGCCGCCCGTGCGCAGCATGTGCGCGAAGTGATCGCGCCCGCCATGGAAGCGGGCCATGTTGTGGTCAGCGACCGGTTTGTCGATTCCAGCATTGCCTATCAGGGCGCGGGGCAGGGCTTGGGGGAAGAGGCGGTGGCCCGTATCAACGCCTATGCCGTAGACCGCTGGATGCCCGATACCACGGTCTATTTGGACATTGATTATAAAACGGCCATGTCAAGGCGGGAAAAAGCCTCGGAAGCAGACCGGATTGAGCTGTATGATGACGGCTTCCATTACCGTGCGCAGGAAGCTTTCAGACGCCTGTGCCTTAAGGAGCCGCAGCGCTTTTTGCGCGTTGAAGCTGTCGGCTCCGCCGAAGAAATCGGGGAAAAAGTGTTTCAGGGCGTAGCGGCCAGAATAAGGGAAAAAATCTGATGCGCGTTGTGGTTGGAATGTCGGGCGGCGTCGATTCCGCCGTATCCGCCCTGCTGCTAAAGCGGCAGGGTTATGATGTGCTGGGCGTTTTCATGAAAAACTGGGAAGAAAAGGATGAAAACGGCGTTTGCACCTCGGAGAGCGACTGGCGCGATGTACAGGACGTTTGCAATATAATCGGCATACCGTATTATTCGGTCAACTTTGCGCGCGAATACCATGACCGGGTGTTCTCTCTTTTTCTTTCGGAATACGAAAAGGGCAGGACGCCCAATCCTGACGTGCTGTGCAACCGCGAAATCAAGTTTAAAGCGTTTCTGGATTTTGCCATGAAAGCCGGGGCGGAAAAAATCGCCACGGGACATTTTGTCAACACCAATAAGCGCCACGAGTTGCTTCGCGGCGCCGATCAGAACAAGGATCAAAGCTACTTTCTGTACATGCTGAAGGCGTTTCAGCTGGAAAAAGCCATGTTCCCGGTGGGCCATCTCACCAAGCGGGAAGTTCGCGCCATTGCGGAGGAGGCGGGCTTACCCGTTTCAAAGAAAAAGGACTCGACGGGCATCTGCTTCATCGGCGAAAGGCATTTTAAGCGGTTCCTTTCGGGCTTCCTGCCCGCGCAGCCGGGACAAACGATCTCCGTAGACGGCGAAGTGCTGGGAAAGCATGACGGGCTGATGTACTATACCATCGGCCAGCGCAGGGGGCTGGGCATCGGCGGCCATGGGGACGGCCGCAGCTATTTCGTGGTGCGCAAGGATTTGCAGAACAATAGACTGATCGTAGCGCAGGGCGAAGACCATCCGCTATTGTTTTCCAAGGGCGCTTTGCTGGAACAGATGACGTGGATCCATGAAGCCCCATGCGCGATCGGAGAAGTGTTTGAATGCACCGCCAAATTCCGCTACCGTCAGCCGGATCAGCGGGTAAAGCTGTATCTGACCGGGGAAGGATGTGCAAGCGCAGCGTTTGCTGCGCCGCAGCGCGCCATTACGCCGGGACAGAGCGCTGTTTTTTACCGAGGGGATGTCTGCCTGGGCGGCGGCATCATCACCGAAGCGATAACAGATCAAAACTTTTCAGCGCTTGCTTTTCGACAAGGTGCAGGATAACGCCGTCTACGCTGACGGCGGCATACAGGGCGTCCGCGTCATAAAAATCAATTTTCCGTTCGCCGTTTTCATGTTTCACCATCAGGGACAGAAACGGCGTTTTATTTTCTGTTGAAAAGTCCTCCGTGAAGGAAGAAACGCGAAGCTTCGTCAATTCCATATAATCCCCGACAAAGGCGTCGGTATTGATTTCTTTCCCGTTAAGCGCCACATGCATATCGTACAGCGTCGTGCCGTCTTCGGCTGTGGCGAACCGGTTGTTGGGCAGTACCTGTTCAGACAGCGTGATCGTATACTGCAGCTCAATATCGCCCTGGACAACGGAAAGCTCCTTTAGAATGGCGGGCTGGAAGTTGACGGGGGTCTTGAGCGTGTAATCCTCCGGAATGATCTTCAGCCAGAACCCCATGGAGGTATCCGTGGCCTTGTAGACGACGCCGTCGTACAGGCAGTAAAAGCCGACAGAGCTGATGGGGTTGCCGATCAGAAAACGTTCCTCGTGGGCGGGGACATCGGTTGTGGAAACCACATCATTGTGCTCGTTCAGCCTTGTGATGACGCTGGGCGCGAAGGATATGCGTATGTCGGCGCGGGGAACATCCAGTCCAAAGCCGGACAGATCAAGCGCTTCGGCTCTTCCTTCATAAACGGCCAACCGCATTTTGCCGATCATTTGGGTGAGCTCTTTTGCTTTCCCCGTATCCGCCGGGTAGAAAAAGGGCGCTGAAACAGACCAGATGCCCTTTTCCTGCCGCAGGCCAAACGTGGTTTTCCCCTCGATCGAGATGCCGGTGACAAGGTCGGGCGTAAAATTGATGCGGGGCACGGGGTGTATTTCTTTTTGGGTGACGTTGCACAGCTCCCGATAGTTGACATCCGTCAGGTACACGATGCGCCGCGCTTCGTCATAGAGAAACCAGGATAGGACATCGCCCGGCAGCAGATCGCCGACGGTGAAAACAGCCTTGCGCCCGTCCGCTGCCTGTATCTCCATACGGACGGAAGACGAAGTGACGCCGAAATCCTTTTTTTCGGCATCCTGCACCTGCTCTTTGGCAATGGCCATGGCGCTGATGGAAGACAGTCCGCTTACGATCTCGTCCGCCAGCGTTTGGTTGATGGGCGTGTCTGGATTGTCCTTAAGCGCGTACGTTGATCCGTCTTTGACCAGCGTGTAGGGGCTGCCGCCGGTGGGAAAGAGGGTGACGGAAGCTATTTGATCCTTATCAGCCTGCCATATGGCAAACTTGGGCGGAGCGCTCGGCACCTTAGGCGGCGCGGGGCGCGACAAGAGAAAGAATCCGCCTATGCAAAGCACGGCAAAGATTGCCAAGGCAATCCGCAGAAGGGGCGGGATTTTTTTCTGCCGTTTTTTTACGATCTCCTGCAATTACAGCCGTCTCCTTTTGGCAAGAACGATCCATGCGCAAACGAAAATGCTTATGGGGACAAGCGCGACGATGCCGAGGGGGAGCGCAATGGAGCCGAACCCGAGCGATGGCCGGAACGCGGCCTTCGGCTGGATGGCCAGATCTGTCGGGTGGCCGAGATAGATCGTCTGAATGATCTGCGTTAGAAACTCTGTGCTGTATGTGTTGGCGAACAACCACTCCGCCGTAAAAGCGGAGGTATTGCCGCAGATAAAGGCTTTGGAGTGGGTGCCTTTTTCATCGGCACGGTCTGCGTATACGGCAAGGTCGTATGAACGGGGGGAAACGTCCTGCGGCTTTTCGCCCAGTGTTTCCCCATCAAATGCGCGGATGGTGGCCTTTCCGCTGGCAAGAACGCTGACCGCGTGGATGTTTCCGTCCGGGACGGGCAGGAGGCTCAGCGGCCGCGCGCCGGCCAGCATCAGCCGATCCTGCTGGGCGGCCATCAGCGGGGTGGTGATTTCGCTGTCCTGCATATAAGGCATTAGGTAAAGCGGCGAATCGTAATAGGAAGCTTTGTCGCTTTCTTCGGCCACGACAACGCCGGGCTGAATGGCGACGCCATACGCGCGAAGCAGGAGGTTAAAGTTGTTCAGATCATGGGGATCGCTGTAATCGGTGGTGATAAAAAAGCTGCCGCCGCGCCCCGCGTACTCCATCAGCTTTTTTAATTCCGCATCCGAGATATCTTTGCGGGGCGAAAGGATCATCAGCAGGCCTGCGTCCGGCGGGCTGTCGCTTCGCGAAAGGTCTATGTCCTGCAAAGCGTATCCGCGCCCGGTCAGAAAGGCGCGTAGCGCCTTGGTTTCTTCCTGCGACAGTTCGCCGTGCCCGCTCAGTATGTGCAGCGTGGGCAGGCGGTCGCTGCTTACATAGGCAATCGCCTGCGTGACGCTGCTTTCATACGTCGCGCCGGACAAGACAAAGCTGCCGCTTTGAACATCGTAGCTTTGGCTTACATAATCCTTTGCGGTCAGGATGCGGGTGCGGTTCTTTTCCTTGCAGTGAATGATCAGACAGTCTGTCGTGACGGCGCTGTCATCCGCCGAATCGGATATGATGTGGGCGAGCATCGGATTTTTTGCCAGCGTATCGACAGAAAAGGTAAGATTGCTGCTGGCGGCCTGGTACCTTTCCAAAAGCCCGAGCAGCTGGCGGTCTTCTTCGCCGGGCGTAAACAGGGCATAGATATGCACGGGCGTGCGCAAAGAGGAGAGCACCTCTTTTGTTACCGAGCCGTAGCTGGTGATACGGTTGAACGAAAGGTCCTTCTGCAGGGCATATTTATGCTCAATGCGGTCGCCCGCGCTGATCAGCAGTACGCTGATCGCAAAAACGAGTGCCATCGTCAGCAGGGATTTGATGATCTGCCGCTTTTTCTTGGTGATGGTTTTCATGCGCGGCTCCATCGTTTGATGTTCATTGCCTGTACGGCGCAGACCAGACAGGCCAGCGTGACCAGCACATAATAGAGCATGGATGCAAAGCTCATTTGGCCATAGACAAAGGGCGTGTACCGCTTTTCAAGGTCGAAGAAGGACAGCAGCGCCGGGAAAAACCGTATTTTTACAGCGGATGCAATCAAGCCGGAAAGCCTGAGCAGCAGGTTGACGCCCAGCGCCAGCACAAACGCGCTGGCCGCCTTTTTGGCAAATACCGATGCCAGCATGTCAACCGCAAGATACGCGGCGCCATACAAAAAAAGGCCTGTAAAGCCGATGATGATTTCCGGCAGATAGGCGCGCCCGAAAAAAACGATCACCAGCGGGAACACAAAGCTTAACAGCAGGGACAGGGACAGCATCACAAGGGCGGACAGGTACTTGGCCAATACGATGGCGCCGATGGGCACGGGCGCGGTCATCAAAAGCGGCTGCGTGCTGTTTTTTTTGTCGGAGGGCAGAAGGCGCATCACTAAAATGGGGGAAAGCAGGATCCATTGGTAGCTGACCAGCGCGAAAAATCCCCCCATATCGGAAGAACGGGGCAAAAGGTTGTTCAGATAGAAGATTACCCCGGATAAGCCTGAAAACATAAACAGAAACAAAAAGCCAAGGCCTGTATGAAAAAAACCGGCGCATTCGCGCTTGAATATGGCTTTCATGAAACGGCATCCTCCTGTCCCTTGATGGCGCGGATATAGATTTCCTCCAGCGTGTCCTTTTGTTGCGAAAGATGCAGGATGGGTAACTGCCTTGCGGAGGCAAGAAGGAAGAGCTTTCTTGGAAATTCTACGGGACGCGCTGTTTCAACCAGCATTTCCGTCTGCTCGTGGTTGCCTCTGACGAGGGAAACACGCTGAACGGATTCCATCTCCCGCACAAGCGGCAGCACGGCTTTGGAAGAAGCGGCAAGAATCACGGAGAACACGGGGCTTTCCGCGTCCATCGCGCGATCGACGACCAGCCTGCCCCGATGCAGCACGATGATACGCCCGCACATCGACTGGATAAGGCTGAGGATGTGGGATGACAGAATAATGGTGTGCCTGTGGGCAAGCTGAGCAATCAGGCGGCGGAATTCGACGATCTGGCTGGGATCCAGCCCGTTTGTGGGTTCGTCCAGCAGCAATACGGGCGGGCTGCCGGCCAGGGCCTGCGCAAGGCCGAGGCGCTGCTGATAGCCATGGCTGAGAAACGCGATGCGGCGCTCAACCACCTCACGAAGGCCGGTCAGGGCGACGATATCATCAAGATGCCGCTGCCTGTCCTTTTTTATCACCTCTTTTAATTCGATGCAAAAGCGCAGATATTCTTTGACCGTCATGTCGGAGTAGAGCGGGGGATTTTCCGGCAGATAGCCGATCAGCCGCTTGGCGTCGTAGGCGGCCGTATGAAGCGGCAGAGAACCGACGGTAAGCGTTCCCGCGTCCGGCTCGATAAAGCCCGACAGGATGTTGAGCAGCGTTGTTTTTCCGGCCCCGTTTTCCCCCAGCAGCCCCAATACCTGATGTTCACCCAGGGCAAACGAAATATCGCTCAGCGCCCGCGCGGCGCCGAAACACTTTGAGATGCCGGAAACGTTGATCATTGCCCAAGCCCTTTCCTTTGAATGCTTTTTCAGTATACCACGCGAAAAAGCAACAGTGGTGAACAAACTGTAAAGCCGTGTTTACGTTTAAACGGAACTATGCTATGCTGTTTATGTGCGAAGGAGGAAGGGTCATGTACACCAGAACACGAAGGACGACGACATCGTTTACGACAAATCAGGGCAGCCGCCATGTGGTTTTAAGGATTGCCGCTGCGCTGCTTGCCATTGCCGTGGCGGTGCTGGGCATTCTGTATACGCGCAGCGTGGTCTATCAGAAAAATGCCGAAACGCAGTTTAAGCGCCATGTGCTGAGCGCTGTGGTGGACGCCATAGAAAATGTAAACCGCTTGACCAGCGGCGTGCAGTCCGATTCCTCCGCCAAACTGGCGCTGGTTCGGCAAAACGTGTACTTTATGGATCGCTTGAACACGATCAGCATATCCCTGTCGGGCAGCGGCGGCGAGCTGGTGCCGCAGGAGGCGCTGGATGTGCTGTATGAAGATTTATCCACCTATGAAAAGCTGCTGCAAACCGCTACGTCCTCGACGCTGGACGCTCGGACAACGCTTTTGACCCATTTAACGGCGCTGCATGAGCTGGTCAGACAATAGGAGGCTGTGCGCCGCTAAGGGTGCTGCAGACATGGCAGGTGCGGTACTTTTTTGAGAGCGAGCGGTGGGCGGAGGCGGCGGCCTGATAGCCATTGAATACGCCGAACACAGCGGATCCGGAGCCGGACATCATGGCGGCTCTGGCGCCGCTTTCATACAGGCTGTGAATGGCATGGGCGATCTGCGGCCTTAAACGAAGTGACGTTTCCTGCAGATCATTGCGCATGGATGCCTTGAGCAGGGTGTAATCGGCATTTTGAAGGGCGCGCATGGTGTTTGCCAGTTGCCTTTCTTTAAGCTCCGGCTGATCGAGATTCAGCGACGAAAACACCTCTTTGGTGCTAAGCCCGCAGCAGGGCTGTATAACGACCAGCCAGTAGGGCTTTAAAGGCCCCAGCGGCTGCACGCTTTCCCCGATACCCCTGACCCTTGCAAACCCTCCGTACACGCAAAAGGGGATGTCCGCGCCCAGTTTCAGCCCGATATCAGCCAGCGCATCGGCGCTGTAATGCAGTCCCCACATTTCATTTAATCCCCATAAAACGGCGGCTGCGTCCGTGCTGCCGCCGCCCAGCCCGGCCCCTACGGGAATATGCTTGATCAGGTCAATGTTCGCCGCACAAGGGACGCCGCTATGCTCTTTGAGCGCGGCGGCGGCGCGCAGCACCAGATTATCCCTGGTGGCGGGGATATAGGGAGCGTTTGATACCGTCAGGTGAAAGGCGTCGGCTTTTTCCAAGACAATATCGTCGGCAAGAGAAATGGGCTGCATCAGCATATCCAGCAGATGATAACCGTCCTCGCGCCTGCCGGTCACGTTCAAATGCCAGTTGATTTTTGCGTAAGCCTTAAGCTTCATGGAGAGGCTCCTTCGCTTTCTCCAATGTGAACCGGAACGCCGTGCCGTGGTCTGTCGGCAAGAGCGCAATGCGCTGCCCGTGCTTTTCGAGAATTTTCTGGCAGATCGCCAGCCCCAGCCCTGTGCCTTTGCCGGAGGTATGGGCTTTTTCCGCCATATAGAAGCGGTCGAATATATGCGGCGCGTCTTCGGGCAGTATACCGATGCCGTTGTCCCGCAGCGTAACGGATATATGATCTGCTTGATCCTCCGTCTGCACGGCGATTTCGCCGCCCGCGGGCGTATATTTGATGGCGTTATCCATCAGGTTGATGATGACCTGCTCAATGCTGTCGCGGTCGGCGCGCACATACAGCGGGTTTTCATCAAAGCTTAAATTGAGCTCGTGCTTTTTTTCTTCGATGGCGTTCATCTTTGTGATGACGACACGCCGTATCAATTCGTGTATGTCAAACACCGTGCGGTGCAGGGCGTATTCGCTTTCCATGCGGGACAGCGAAAGAAGGCCGGAAACAAGCTTGCCGATGCGCTTGGTTTCGTCAAGGACGATGCCGAGGTATTTTTTCTTGTCCTGCTCCTCTATCGTGCCGTCTAAAACCCCCTGAACGAAGCCCTGGATGTTGGTGATGGGGGAACTGAGCTCGTGGGAAACGTTGGCCAGAAAATCGCGGCGCGTCTGCTCCGTTTCTTGCAGCTGGCGGCTCATCAGGTTGAAAGCACCGGAAAGCTCGACCATTTCGCGCGTGCCGGCTTCATCCACCTGCTTGCCGAAACGCCCGGACGCGACCTCGCGCGCGGCCCCCGCCATCTGCGTTAATGGCTCGGTAAGGCGCTTGTTGAAATGCCAGCTGTACAGCGCCGCCACCATACTGATCAGCATCGCGCTGACGCCGATGGTCAGGCCCAGGCCCTGGTATGCTTTGTGTACGGTCTGCGCGGCGGTCTGTATGTAAACAGCCCCCAGCACCCGCTGGTTATAGTGCAGGGGGACGGCGACTGTAAACATGGGGCCGAAGGACGTATTGTTCTGAGTGATGATGTTTTCGCCGCCCAGCACCTTTTGCAGCGTTGAAACAATATTGGCGGCATCGAAATTGGTTTTCAGTTCCTGATGCTCATCCAGCATGGAAAGAAAATACGTGGTGATCTGGCCGGAACGGTCAACGATGAGGCAGTAGGCGGAATACTCCTGATACAGCGCCCGCATTTTTTCTTCGAGCAGCCTTTTAACGGGCGAAGAAGCGACGCTGAGCAGCGGATCGCTTTGCTGCACCATGATCAAACTGGCCAGCCCGGCAATATCCTGCGCTTTGGAGCTGAGCGCATCCATGCGGTTTTCTATTTGAACGGTGCGCACGGTATAGAAAGTCAAACTGAACAGCAGCGCCGAACACAGCAGCACGATCAGCACGTTGCTGCGCATCAGATAATAGAATGTACTGCGCTTTTTGAGCATCAGTTTACCTCGAATTTATAGCCGACGCTCCATACGGTTTTGATCTGCCATCCGAGCTGCTCGCTGTCCTGCAGCTTTTCGCGGATGCGTTTTACGTGCACATCTACCGTTCTGCTGTCGCCGAAATAATCAAAACCCCAGACCTTTTCAAGCAGCTGCTCTCTGGTAAAGACATGGTTTTGATGGGAGGCGAGAAAATAAAGCAGTTCCAATTCCTTGGGGGGCATTTCCAGCGCCTTGCCCTGATAGGTGACGGCGTATTTTTCCATGCTGATGGTAAGGCCGGGAAAGGACAGCGCCTCCTGCTCGGAGGCGGCCGCGGCCCCGCGCCGCAGAACCGCCTTGACGCGGGCAATCAGCTCCTTGGAGTCGAAGGGCTTTGTCATGTAATCGTCCGCGCCCAGTTCAAGCCCCAGTACCTTATCAAATGTTTCGTTTTTGGCCGACAGCATGATGATGGGGATAGAGCTGATCTGGCGCACGGCGCGGCAGACCTGCCAGCCGTCCATACCGGGCAGCATGATATCCAGCAGCATCAGCGCGGGCGGATTTCGTTTGAACGCCTCCAGCGCCTCGTCGCCCCTTTCGAAGCTTAGTACGCTGAAACCCTCCTTTTCAAGATACAGCCGGATAAGCTGTGCGATATTCTTATCGTCATCGACGATCATGATCTGCTGACCGGGCATGGAACACCCTCCTTTATTTCAGTGTAACCACGGTAACGCCGTCTTCGCCTTCTCCGTATACGCCGAGGCGATAGCTTTTCACGCCGGGCAGCTGCTTCAAGTGCTTCTGGATGCCGCTGCGCAGCGTGCCCGTGCCTTTGCCGTGGATGATGGAAACTTCATTGAGCCCGTTCATCACGGCCATGTCAAGGTAATTATCTACGTCCAGCAGGGCTTCGTCAAGCGACAGGCCCCGGACATCGCATTCCATGGACACCTTTCTATCGCCGCTCAGCTTGGAATGCACGCTGGTCCTGCTCTCTTTTTTCCTGGATTGATCCCGCTTAAGCTGTGATACGGACACCTTCATTTTGATGATGCCGGCCTGTATCATGACTTCGCCCTTGGCGTCCGGCAGAGACAGAACGGTGGCGGGCGTGCCGAGGTCGGAAAACAACACGGCATCGCCCGCTTTAATGTCTTTGGCGGAAAGGCCGCCGTTTTCATTGGAGCGCTGTAAGGTTTCCGAAAGCGCATCCTCAGCGTCGGTGAGGCGGCGGTTGATTTGGGATAAGGCGTGCGCGCTGCGGCCGCCCGTATCCTTGAGCAGCTTTAGTTCGGCCATGATGGAGGCGCTTTCACGCCTGGTTTTTTCCAGCAGCTTCCGCGCGTCTTCCTTGGCCTTTTTCTGGATGTTTTGATACTTTTCATCCGCTTCGCGCTGAAGCTTTTCGGCGCTTCTGCGGATGGAGGCCGCTTCCTCCATCATATCGGTGGCCATTTTGCGCTCTTTTTCGGCGATTTGGCGGTGGTATTCGGCGTTGGCGATCACATCCTCAAAACGAACGCTTTCGGCGCTCAGGAGGGTCTGGGCTTTTTTGATCAAGCTTTCGCTTAAGCCGAGGCGCTTGGAGATATCAAAGGCGTTTGATTTTCCGGGAATGCCGATGGACAAGCGATAGGTGGGGCGCAGGGTGGCGACATCAAACTCGACGCTGGCGTTTTCGATGCCCTCCGTTGTCAGGGCAAAGGCCTTCAGCTCGCTGTAATGGGTGGTGGCGACGGTGCGGATATCATGCTTTTTAAGGCGCGCCAGAATGGCCTGCGCCAAAGCCGCGCCCTCCGTCGGGTCGGTGCCCGCGCCCAATTCATCGAACAGCACAAGGCTGTTTTTTTCGACCTCCTCCAGTATGCTGACGATGTTGGTCATGTGGGAAGAAAAGGTGGAAAGGGACTGCTCGATGCTCTGTTCATCGCCGATATCGGCGTATACCTCGTTAAAGAGGGAACATTCCGTGCCCAGGGCCCCCGGCACATGGAGGCCGGATTGCGCCATCAGCGTCATAAGTCCCACGGTTTTGAGCGCAACGGTTTTGCCGCCTGTGTTGGGGCCGGTGATGATGAGGGTGGTAAAATCGTCCCCCAACCATAGGTCGCACGGCACGACCGCCTCTTTGGGGATCAGGGGATGGCGTACTTTGATCAGACGGATATAGCCCAGGTCGTTTAGTTTGGGACGAACGGCGTCCATGGCCTGGGCGAGGCGGGCTTTGGCAAAGATAAAGTCAAGCTGGCCGAGCAGCCGGACGTTGTTTGCGATGATATCCGCGCTGTCCGCTGCCTTGGCGGAGAAGGCGGCCAATATGCGCTCGATCTCCTGCTCCTCCTTTGCCGTCCATTGCTTCAACTCGTTACCCAGCTCGACCAGCGCAATGGGTTCTATGAACAGCGTTGCGCCGCTGGAGGATTGATCGTGCACGAGCCCCGGGATGTTTTGGCGGTATTCCTGCCGGACGGGGATGACGTATCGTCCGTTGCGCACGGTGATAAGGGACTCCTGCAGGTATTTGGCATAGGATGGCTGATGGATTAAATTGTTCAGCTTGTCGCGCACCCTGTCGTTGCACAGCCGGATCTGCCTGCGGATGCCGGCCAGCTCGGCGCTTGCCTGATCGGCGATCTGCTCTTCGCTGATGATGGATTCCAGAATATCCGTTTCCAATGTGCGGATGGGCTGCAGGCGGGACGCCATGGCGGAAAGCAGCGCCATATATTCGCTGTCACTGGTCAGCGCGGCGCGCGTCTGCCGTGCCGCCTGCAGGGAGCAGGCGATATCCAGCAGCATACGCGGGGAAAGGACGGCGCCTTTTTCCGCGCGCTGAAGCCAAGGACGAACATCGGTGGAATAGGGAATCGGGCTATCGCCGCGATAGGACAGCACATAAAGGGACTCTTCCGTCTCCTGCTGCGCGCGGTTGGCTGCGTCCAATGCGCTCAGCGGCTCCAGCGCCAGACATTGTTCTTTCCCAAGCTCGGAGGCGGCGAACTCCGCAAGCTGCTCCCGTATTTTATGAAATTCAAGTACGCGGAGGGCACGTTCGTTCATGTAAAAACTCCTTTATTCGACACCGGCCTCATAGCGTCCGATAAACAGCGGCGTATGGAGCGCCGTGGGCGGACGATCATCGATCAGGCCGGCATAATGGCGGGTGATATCGATGCATTGCTGCGCGGATTCATCGGTGAAATGAAGCAGCCACGCAAAGCGTTTGGGCGCGCGGTAAGAAAGATGAAGGGGCTTTGCGTCCAAGAGATAATTGATGCAGCCTTCAGGCAAATGGATGGGGTACAGGGGAAAAGCGGCGCCGCACCTGTCGGTCAGCGACTGGCCTTTGGTGCCGGCGCCCTGCTTACAGAACGTACAATGCTCATGCCCTTTTGTGCAGCCGCGGAACGCTCTTTCGGGACAGTGGTTCAGCACCATCAGCGGATAGCGCCCATAGACAGGCAACGTGAGCGGCAGGACGTCATTGGGCAAATCTTCCAACTCGTTTAACGTCAGCTCACGCGGCAATGTGCAGGCTGCAAAGCCCTGCTCGCGCATAAAGCGGAGGCTTTCCATATTCCAGATATAAAGGCCGCTTCCTGCGTATATCCTGTTCGGCCAGGCAAGGCTCATATGCCCTAAATTATTGAGAACAACGGATGTATGCCAGCGCTTGGCGAACGCGTGTACCTTGATCAGCGCAGCGTCGGATATCTGCCGGGGCAGCACCAGCGCATCATCGTCTGAAAGCAGCGGAAGCGATTTTTCAAGGAAGGCTGTATCATATTCGGTGGGCGCTAAAAAGAAACGATGGGCACCGGCTTCTTTTAAGGCGTTGATCCGCCCGATATCGGAACACTGCACGGTGATGCCGGGCAAGGTTTGCTGATCGGTGAGCGCTGTGCCGGAAGTCTGGTAGCTGTTTGCTGCCTTCGGCCTTGAAAAGGCGCTGCTGCGTTTTTTCACGAAGCATTGCAGCGTGTCGCGCCGCAATTGGTTAAGCTGCGATGCGGCAAGGAAGGCGGGGGCATCCTGCCGGATGGCGATGTTTGTGACGCTGATGGGCAGCTCGCCTGTTTTCCTTAGCGCGCGTTCAATGGTTTCCCTGCTGAGCGGTGCTTTTTCGGCGGGCTGCACCACCGCGCCCTTGCAGGTACAGGCGGTTTGACCGTCCGATATGGTAAGCTGCGCGGGGCGGGCGATGTCCAAAACAAGCCAGGCCGACACCTCGACGGGCGGGGCGGCGGAAGGAACCAGCGTAAGACGGGCGGCATCCAGCTGCTGCGCGTCATGCAGGCGGTACACCATATCGCCTGCCGCACAGGGAGTATGCACGCGGATCTCGACGATTTCTCCCGCGGGGACATCCTTGCCCGAATAAAGGACGCCGGCGGCCTGTGTGCCCCGCACTTCAAGCCCGTCCTGATCGTGCAGGGGCAGCGTCAGATGAACGGCGGCCAGATATTTATCCATCATGGGGCGAATGCGGAGCACCTTGCCGATCGGTATTCCTTCATGCGATACATGGAGGGGATGGATGACGGCTGCATCCTCCGCGCCAAAGGCATAGCCCTTGCTGAAACCGCCGCGATGGAAGATCTGTTTCAGCGCATCCGACGCGCCGGGGCGGGCCTTGGAGCCGCTGTACGCTTTTTCCAAGGCGCTTCGATACTCCTGCACGACAACCGCTACATACTCCGGCCGCTTCAGCCGCCCTTCGATTTTAAGGCTGCGGACCCCGGCGTTTACGAGGGCGGGCAGATTTTCCACCATGCAGGTATCGCGCGGCGACAGCCATGCGCCTTTTTGCCCTCTGTAAGCGTATTCAAGCCTGCAGGCCTGGGCGCAGCGCCCACGGTTGCCGCTGCGTCCGCCGATCATGGCGGAAAACGCGCATTGCCCGCTCATGGAAACACAGAGCGCGCCATGGACGAACACTTCCGTTTCGATGCCGGTCCCTGCCGTTTCCCGTATGGTGTTTAATGCGGCTTCGCGGGCAAGCACGACGCGGTCGATCCCCAGACGCCTGGCAGCCTGTGCGCCGAGGGCGCTGTACAGGCTCATCTGCGTGCTGGCGTGTACCGGGAAATCGGGGTAAACGCGCTTGATATAGCGAAGGATGCCGATATCCTGTACCAGCACGGCGTCCGCGCCGGAATGTGCAACGGCATCCAACACTTCCGTCAGCTTTTCCCATTCGCTTTGCTTGACCAGCGTATTGACGGTTACATAGACCCTGCGATGGAAAAAGTGCGCGATGCGCACCGCCTCGCACAGCGCGCTTTGATCGAAGCCGGCGGAGGAACGCGCGCCAAACGCGGACGCCCCTAAATAGACAGCGTCCGCGCCGTTGTTGACGGCCGCCCACAGACAGTCCATATTGCCCGCCGGGGCCAGTAGCTCAACTTTTTGCTGCGGTGTATTCATCTAATTCTCTGCGTAAACGCATGACGTCGTCCTTGAGGAACAGCGTTTCTTCGGCAAAACGAAGGGCGGCGGCGCTGACGGCTGTTTCGTAGGTGATATGGCGGCTGGCCAGCATGATCTCTGAAACGGCGCGCTCCGTCATGCTGACGACGCGCTGTATGTGCGCTTCGCTTTCGCGGGAGCGCAGCTTCAGGCGGCGCCCCAGCAGGAATACGTCATACGTTTTTTCCTGATCGCTCATCTCTTCAGTTTCCGGAAAGGATAGGCGGCTCCTTCGTCCACGGTGACGGTTATCGACTGTATCACCTGGTCTTCCAGCGGCCTGTCTCTTCCGTCGGTGGGGGCATTGACGATGGCGTCGGCCGTTTCAAAGCCCTTGGTCACCTTGCCAAAGGCGGCGTAATCGCCGTCCAGATGCGGTGAAACACCGGTCATAATGAAAAACTGCGAGCCTGCGGAATCCTTCATCATGCTGCGTGCCATGCTGAGCACGCCCTTGGTATGCTTCAGGGGATTGGGGCAGCCGTTGGACAAAAACTCACCCTTGATGCAGTAGCCGGGGCCGCCCATGCCGGTGCCGTCCGGGCAGCCGCCCTGAATCATGAAGCCCGGAATGACGCGGTGAAAGATAAGACCGTTATAAAAGCCGCTGTTTGCAAGGCTGATAAAATTGCCCACGGATTCGGGCGCGATATCGGGATACAGTTCACCTTCCATGGTACTGCCGTCCGCCATGGTGATGAGGAACCGGGGATTTTGAAACGCACTCATACTGTTTCCTCCGTTTTTGTTTGAAAACATGATAATCAATGGCTCCCTGTTTGTCAATTACGGTGTTTTGTATGCCGAGGCGGAGGTTGTTCCAAAATTCAATTTATGGTAAAATGTATGTGAAGCGGTAGAAGGAGGGAAAAGTATGCTTAAGCGCATTGTGCTTCTGCTGACCATACTGACATTTCTGATTCCCCTTTGCGTGAGCGCTGAGGGCGAAGGGTATACCTTTGATGCCATCCATGCCACGATACAGCTTCCCGGCGGCGTGTACGAAACGGTGCTGTCTCAGGACAATCTGGATACGCAGAGCGCTTTTCTGGCCGAAATCGGTTTAACGGCCGAAACGGCGGCGGTGCAGTTTAAGGCGGAAGGTATCCTCTTAAAAGCGTACGACCGTGAGAACGGGCGTATTTTCATTTTGTCCGCCATCAAGGACGATGAAGCCGAGCAGTATTTCAACATCAACGAGCATACGCCGGAGGTGAGGGCGGGCTACCGCAAACGCCACGCCATCGGCGAGTTTTACCGCTCACAGGGATACTTATATAAAAGCGTGGAGTGGAAAAACTTCAAAGGCGTCGGCCGTTGGCTGATGCTGAAGTATGATTTCAAACAAGACGGCGAAATCGACCATCGGGGCTTTCAACGCCGCACCATATACAATGGCTATACGATCACCTTCGATATGCAGGCGGAGGGGAAACGCGCATTGTCGGCCGGCGATAACAGCGCGCTCAACGCGATCTTCGATACCCTGTCTTTTACGCAGACCGAAGCGCTGCCCGAACTGCCGGTCAAATTCATTGAAAACAACACCGCGCCTGCGGAAACGTCAGAACCCTCGTTTGTCATGAGCGGCCAAACGGCTCCGGGGGCAAAAATTACGGCGGTCATCGGCTCTTTCAGCACGGCTAAAACACAGGTCATCGAAGCGACGGCCAAAAAGAACGGCGCATACTCGTTCAAGGTAACGCTGCCCAACGAGGATATGTACTTTATGACGCTGACTGTGCAGGCAGATGGCGTGAAGCCCCTTGAGAAGCAATATGCGATCACGTACCGCAAAGGGTTGATGAAGGTGACCATGACCAGCACCCCGCCCGAACAGCTGGAAAAAGACAGCGTGCGCATTGCGGGCACCGCTGAAAAGGGCGCGGAAGCGCGGCTGGATGTGAACGGCAGAACCGTGACGAAAAAGGTGAGCGCCAAGGGGACGTTTACATTTACCGTCGACACCTACAAAGAAGGCGAGTATGCGTTCAATCTGGTCATTACCAAGAAAGGGTATGAACCGCGCACTTTTTCCTATAGGGGAGAGAGGCGCCTGACGCCCGAAGCGCGCACGGCAAGGATTACCAGCAGCGCGCAGACGCCGACCTATAAAAAGCTGACCCGCAACATCGACAGGTACGACGGAAAAGTCCTTACGTTTGAAGGCTATCTCGTCAGCACTGAAAACAAGGGCGCGGAATGGGTCATGCTGTTCGCCCTGCGGAAGAACGGCGAAGCGTATGACAGCTATTTGATGCTGACGAGCGATAAAGATCCCGGTACGGAAGCGGGGAGCAAGGTCAAAATCTATGGGACGCTGGTAGGAACCAGCAGCGTTCGCAACGCGCAGGGCGCCGAAGCGGAGTATCCAAAGCTGCAGCTGCACATCATGGAAAGGCAGCTGTAAGCGTTTAGGATAAAAGGGAGAGCAGGAGGGGAACGGACTTGGATATGATGGTGGCTGATCTGAGCAAGGACTTGACCAGTGTACCGATTGGCCCGCTGGGCATTATTGCGATGCCCGGCTGTGAGGAAATGGGCCAAAAGATCAACAACTGGCTGATGCGTTGGCGTGACTCTAACAACAGCGAGTTTTTCGACGACCAGTATTTGACCATTCCCGGCGGCGACCGCGACAGCTTTCTTGTGAAGGCTTACTGCCCGCGTTTTGGCACGGGCGAAAGCAAGGGTATGCTGAAAGAAAGCGTACGCGGCTATGATATCTACATCATTGTCGATGTGGCTGCTTATAACGTCACCTATAAAATGTACGGCAACGAAGTCCCCATGTCGCCGGACGATCACTTTTGCGATCTGAAGCGCATCATTGCCGCCATTGCCGGCAAAGCAAAGCGCGTGAACGTGATCATGCCTTTCCTGTATGAAAGCCGCCAGCACCGCAGGACGACCCGCGAGAGCCTTGACTGCGCCATGGCGCTGCAGGAGCTGGAAAGCATGGGCATCATCAATATCCTGACCTTTGATGCGCACGATCCGCGCGTACAGAACGCGATCCCAGTCTGCGGGTTTGAAAACATCATGCCGACCTACCAGATGCTGAAAGCCCTGCTGCGAGAGGTGCAAGACCTGAAGGTCGACAACCATTCGATGGCCATTGTATCGCCGGATGAGGGGGCGATCGCCCGCAACATCTTCTATGCATCCGTCCTGGCGCTGGATATGGGCATGTTCTATAAGCGCCGCGATTATACGACCATCATCGATGGCCGCAACCCCATTGTGGCGCACGAGTACCTGGGTCCCGACCTTGAGGGCAAAGACGTGATCGTTGTGGACGATATATTGTCCTCCGGCGATTCGATACTGGACCTCGCAAAGGAGCTTAAAAAACGCAAGGTCAACCGCCTGTTTGTGATTGTGACCTTTGCGTTCTTTACAAACGGTATTCAATCCTTCCAGGAAGCGTATGAGCAGGGGCTGATCACCAAGATCGTGTCCAGCAACCTGACGTACCTGAACCCGCAACTAAAGGAGAAGGAGTGGTTTGCCGTCGCCGACATGAGCAAATATATGTCGTATCTGATCGCGACGCTGAACCACGACAGAAGCCTGAACAACCTTTTGAACCCCTATAACCGCATTAAATCTCTGCTGGAACGGTATGCCGAGCAGCAGACGGAAAGCGGACACAGGCTGGTATAATCATGGACCATCCCGAGCAGCTTCCTGCGCAGCAGGAGAACAACAAAAAGATCGGCCTTGTACAGCGGTCCAAAGAACTGATCGATTCTGCCGTTTCTTCTCTGAAGGGGCAGGATGTGAACGCCCTTGTCGAAGAGTATACGCAGGAAGTAACGCTGGTGCTGGAGGGGATGAGCAGCGACCTTAACGCCCTTTCCGAGAAAAACGAGCAGCTTGCCGCTCTTCAAACGATTTCGGAAGAAAAAGCGCGTGAAACGGCGGAAGCGCTGAACGCCCTGCAAAAGCGCATCGATGCGCTGGAAAAGAAGAGCGCCGATAAACGACAGAGAGGCACGGTGACCGGCGTCCTGAAACAGGTGACATGGATCGCCGCGATCCTTGCCGCTGCGTGGGTGATAACCGCTGTGCTGCGTACCTTTGGAGGATAGAGAGATGTCAGATTTTAAAGCTCTGGTCAGCAAGTACCGTGGGCGCGAAAAAAGCGCCTTGGTCGATTCCATTACCGCCGGGTTGAGCTTTGCCGATGAGGTTTCGGTGGATATTGGCCTTCTTGAAGACAGCGGCCTTGCGACGGAATTGCTGGATGCGGTCAGCGTAGGGCTGCCTTTTGCGGTGATTGCGCTGACCGAGGGCGGCAAGGTGCTGATGAAAAAAAAGACGCCCGAAGCCGGTGTGCAGGACGCATCCTTTCGCGCGCTGAAAACAGGCGCATCGATGGGGGCTGGCGCCGCGATGGCGGCTGTCGGGGCGCCCGGTATAGCGCTCCCTGTGGCGCTGGGCGCAAGGCTGGTCATCGAAAAAGCCCGCAGCAACATGCTGACGGGCTATCGTGTACAGCAGCGCATCAAGCGCGTGCGCGACCTGCGCTTGCAGCGCGATAAGAAAATGGCGGCCTATACCGATCTGCTGCAGGAAAAATGATCAGACAAGGCGAATGCTGGTAAACAGCGGCCCCTTAACAGGGTTCAGATACCATAGTTCCCGATAGCCTGCCTCGCGTATCAGCGCGAGGCTTTTTTCGAACCCATGGCAAATGTGCATCTTGTTATGACAGTCTGATGACAGGATCACGCGTCCCCCGATGTCCCGCCAGCGGCGCAGCAGCGGCATGGACGGATAGGGGAAGGGAGCGCCGGACCGCGCCATCGCCCCGGTGTTGACCTCCATCAGGTCGCAGCCATTGATGCATTTGTCCATGGCACTGAAGGCGAGGCGCAGATAGTCGGGGCTGTTTTCATCAAACAACGCCAGTTTTTGATTGTATTTTGCAACCAGATCAAAGTGGCCGATGATATTCGGCATAAAGCAAGCCACATAATCGGCGAGGCCGCGATAATACAGCTCGGCGAGCGCCAGCCCGCTGCCCTGCAGGCGATTGGATACAAAATCGCGCAGCGATGCGGGATCGCCGTCTACCGCGGCACAAACGCCGTCTTTTTCCACATAATGGCTCGAACCGATGACATAGGCGTATTGATTCCGATCCGCGACAGAAAGCGCGTCGCGCTCCGCGCCCAGATAAATGGCGATGCGGTGTTTGTATTTCAAACGGAGCGCAGATATTTCATCGATATACTGCCTTTCGCGGACTGCGTCCAGCGCATAGTCCGTATCAAAGAGCTGTATGGCGTGCTCGGAAAAACCGAGGCTGACAAAACCGGATTCCAGCGCGGCGAGTATCATCTCCTCCGGCGTGTCTTTGCCGTCTACATACAGCGTATGCGTGTGCGGGTTGGACAGCGGTATCACAGCGCTTTACCCGCTGCCGCGCTCTGAATGATCTGCCGAGAGCGATCCAGACAGTTTGGGTTGCAGGCCAGAATGCAGTTGGGCTCGCCGTAATCCTCGTTGGTGCGCAGCGGCATGGAGATTTTCCCTCCGGCTTCTTTGACAATCAGGCTGCCGGCCGCATAGTCCCACGGCGACAGACGCATTTCAAAGAAAATATCGGTGCGGCCGCAGGCCACTTCGCAGAGTTCGAGCGCCGCGGTGCCTATGCGCCGCAAATCGCCGGCTTCGCTCATGAATGATTTTGCGGCCCTGAAACCAATGTCCAGCAATTGCGGATAATAGGGGGACGTGCCGAAGTTGACCAGCGCTTCTTCAAAAACAGTTTGGGAAACATGGATGGGATGCCCGTTGATCAGCGCGCCCGCGCCCTTTTCGGCACGGAAGAGCTCGTCCTGATAGGGATTATAGACGATGCCCAGCACCGGTTCCCGGTTTTTAAGCAGGGCAACGGAAATGCAGGAACACTTCCGGGAACGGATCATGTTGAAGGTGCCGTCTATCGGGTCTACGATCCATGTAGCCGCACCGGTCAATGCGGCGTTTTCCTGCTCTTCCGAAAAAAATATGCTTTCAGGCATCCATGCGTGCAGTTTTTCACGCAGGAATTCCTGCACCATCATATCCGCATCGGTCACGAAGTTATTGGGGCCGTCCTTCTGACGGAAAGCGGCGTTTTCGTGATCCAGCATGATGCGCGAGGCACCGCGTACGATGGTTTCCAGCATCCCGTTCATGGTACATCCTCCTTTTGAATGCGCTGATTATAGCACAGGAACGAAGGATATGCTATGATGATATACGGGAGGTACAGCAATGGAAACACCGATGTCCGAAGCCTCTTTGCATTTGATTACGGCCAGATACAGAAAAACCATCTGGAAAAACTTTATTTCCGCGTTGAAGCAATATGCGATGATCGACGAAAACGACGCCATTGCGGTATGCGTGTCGGGCGGGAAAGACTCCTTGCTGCTGGCCCAGTGTATGCGGCTTTTGCAGCGGCACAGCGATTTTCCTTTCGAGCTGCGGTTTCTCTGCATGGATCCGGGATACAGCCCGGAAAACCGTCGGATGATCATGGACAACGCCGAAAAAATAGGGATTTCGCTGCACATGTTCAGTACCGATATTCTGTCCGTATCCGAAAAAACGGCTTCGCCGTGCCATGTCTGCGCGGCGATGCGCAGGGGGCATCTGTATAAGGAGGCGCGAAGGCTTAACTGCAATAAGATCGCGCTCGGCCATCATTTTGACGACGTATGCGAGACCGTACTGTTAAGTATGCTCTACGGCGGCGAGTTTAAGACCATGTTGCCCAAGCTCAGCAGCTCCAATTACCCCGGGATGCGGCTGATCCGCCCGCTGTACCTTGTCAGGGAGAAATATGTTATTTCATGGCTGGATGCTGTCGGCCTTAAGACGCTGACGTGCGCCTGCTCTGTGACGAGGAGGGAAGAAGGCGGCAAACGAAGGGAGATTAAGGCGCTGCTTGCTGATCTTGAAAAGACAAATCCGAATGTATTGAACAGCATTTTTTCGGCTACCAGAGCGGTCAATCTTCAAACGATTCTCGGCTACAAAAAGGATGTCGATGCGCCCGTTTTGTCCATGCTGGATAAGGCTTGACAAGCTGGTTAAAAAAACGTACACTTTCCCTACCAGCCCAAGGCAAGGAGGCAATTGAATGAGCGCAAACCGCGTTGCGATTCTGGTCGATTCCTGTTCCGATGTTCCGCAACAGTATATTGCAAAGCATCATATGTACGTGGTACCTGTTAGAATCGCGTATCAGCACGAAGAGTATTTCGACCGTGTGGATATTACGCCGCAGGAAGTATACGATCGGATGGGGACTGAAATCCCCAAAACCAGCCAGCCCAGCATTCAGACGATCCGTGACACGCTGGATAAGATCGTTGCAGACGGGTATGATACCGTTTTGGCGATTTCGATTTCAAGCGGCCTTTCCGGTACCTACAATGCCATGCGGCTGATCGCCGAGGAAGAAAAGCGTTTGCAGGTATATGTGCTGGATACCCTGAATATCGGCATCGGCGCGGGCATCGAAGCCATATATGCCGGGGAAATGATAGAAAGAGGGTTCAGCATCAGCGAGATACTGCATAATTTAGAGGTCAGTATACAGCGCACACACATTTATTTTTCTGTTGCCACGCTTGAATATCTGGCCAGGGGTGGCCGCATCGGCAAAGTAGCCGCGGTAATGGGAACCTTGCTTAAGATCAAGCCCATTATTACCTGTAACGAAGAAGGCGTTTACGTCGTGGCGTCGAAGGCTCGCGGCCGTGCCCAGTCGTTGGCGGAGATCATCAGCATCGCGGTACGTGAAGCAAAAAAGTATGTAAAGTACCGCATCATGGTGGCGCATGGCAGCGCCAAAGAAGAAACGATGAAGGTGCTGGAGGAGCTAAAGAGCCGCTTGCCCAACTGCAGTGAGTTTATCGAGAGCGAACTCAGCCCCGCGCTCGGCGTCCATACAGGTCCCGGTCTGATCGGCGTCGGGGTACATCCACTCTGATCCCATTCTTGTTTTCCGGCCAGACAAACCATAAAGCAGGTATCCTGTTGCGCCTTTGTAAAGAGGCAGTTTTCCTGTGTTGTTTCAGAAAGAACTTCATATCGTAGGAGGAAAGGAATGTATTCCTTAGAAGAACTTAAAAAAATGACGGTTGCCCAGCTGCGCAAATATGCGAAAGAGCAGGGAATCGAGCTTTCTGCCGGGCTGAATAAGCAGCAGGTGGTGGAAACCATTCATGATGCGCAGTCCGAAAGAGAGGAGGCCGCGCAGTCGCTGGCGACGGCGGCCGTCCGGCCTGCCGTGCGGCAGGCGCTGATCATTTCGGATGATTCCGATGATATTCCGGTGATGACGGTAAACCCGAAGCCCCGCGCGGCGGTGCCTCCGGCGCCGGCCAAACCGTCCGTTTCTATTCCGCGCCCTACGCCGCCGCCGCCCAAGGGGAATAAGCCTGCTTTTACCTTGCAGGGGGCGCGTGCGTGGCACAATCCGCAGCCGTTTGCCGCTGTCCCTCCGCCCGGCAAGTTCCAGGGCCAGCAGACACAGCCCATCAATATGGTGCTCAGCAATCAGCAGGGGATGACCGATGCGGCCCCCGTTGTCCGCAGCGCCCTCTATACCCGCTTTGGGCCGGATGTGACGTCCCAGCCGCCCGAAGCGCCTGCTGTGCAGCCGCCGGTTCCGCAGCGTATCTATCGCGCCGGCATTGCGCCCGCGCCGCCTTCCATCCCGGAGGAACCTTCTTATTCGGCTCAGAGAGGAAGGGAAATCGTGGGCAGCCTGCAGGCTGTCCCCGAAATGATGGCTGCCGGGGATTGCGGGGAGGGTGAAGGCGTGCTGGAAGTACACCCTGATGGCTACGGCTTTTTACGCACCGGGAATTTTTTGCCAGGCCGAAACGATGTGTATGTATCCAACGCCCAGATACGCCGCTTCTCTCTGCGCACGGGTGATTTCGTAAAAGGCAAAACCCGCCCCCAGCGTGAAATGGACAAATACAGCGCCATGCTCTATATTACGGCCATCAACGGGGAGGATGTGGACGAGCGCACGCCAAGGCGCGAATTTGAGCGGCTGACGCCCATTTACCCGCAGAAAAAGATCAAGCTGTCCGACCGGGAACACAGCGATATGGAATTGCGCGTGATCGACCTGTTTGCGCCCATCGGCTTTGGCCAGCGTGCGCTGGTAACGCTGCCCTTTGGCGCCGACCGCGCTGCATTCTATAAAAAGGCCCTTTCTTCCGTAAAGGATAATTACCCGGATATGCACCGCATCCTTCTTTTGGTCAATGAGCGTCCCGAAGAGGTAACGGCGATACAGAATGAGGTTGACTGCGAAGTTCGCCACGCTACGTTTGATGAGCCGCCGGAGAACAATGTGCGCGTATGTGATATGGTAATCGAGCGCGCGAAGCGTCTGGCCGAGTGCGGCAAGGATGTGTTGATTGTTCTCAATGATTTAGGCGCTCTGTCTCGCGCCTACAGGGGCATGAGCGGCGAAAGCAGCTATGGGCAAAGCGGTTCTTTGGGTGCCGGTATACCGGGCAAGGCGAAAAAACTGCTGGGCGCTGCCCGCAACCTAAAAGAGGGCGGAAGCATCACGGTTATCGCCATATTGCAGGGCATTGAAGAAAATACGGCCGGCAAGGCCGTTGCGGAGGAACTGCACAGCGTCATGACGGAAACGCTGGTGTTTGATGCTGCGCTGAGGAAAAAGGGCGCACCTGCCCCCATCAGCTTGTCACGCAGCTTTACGGTCAAAGGCGATGCGCTTTTAACAAGGGATGAAGCGGAGATGATGGGCAAACTGCGTCCGATGATCGCTCAAAAATCCGACGAGGAAGCCATGTCGCTTTTAATGTCCATTATGGAAAAAACAACGACCAACCGGGAGCTGACATCACGATTTGATGCGTGGATGGCCCTTTTGCAGGGAGAACAAGCATGAGCATTCGTATAGAACCGTTCGGTACGGATTTTTTGGAGCATCGCATCGATAAAATCACCATGACCAACAGATACGGGGCCAGCGTATCGCTGATCAACTATGGCGCAGCCATACAGTCGGCGATCGTACCCGATCAGAACGGGCAGCTAAAGGATGTGTGCCTTGGCTTTGATACTTTGGACGGCTATGCGGCCAAAGGCAACGGCTATATCGGCGCGACGGTCGGACGCTATGCCAACCGCATTGCGGGTGCTCAGTTTGTTTTGAACGGGGAAACCTATCGCTTGACCGCGAATGAAGGCGTGAATACCCTGCATGGTGGCACGGAAGGGTTTGATAAGAAATTCTGGGTATACGAAACGACAGAGGGGAAGGACAGAGACTTTGCAGCCTTCTATCTGCTGTCGCACGACGGGGAAGGCGGATTCCCCGGAAAAATACGGGTGCAGGTGGTCTACTCCTTTGATGACGCCAACCGGCTGGAAATCAACTATCTGGCTGAAACGAACCGGGATACGGTGCTTAACCTGTGCAACCACAGCTACTTTAATTTAAGCGGCGAAGGGGACGCGCTGGAGCACGAGCTGATGATCCCGTCGAGCCTCGTCGCCGAAACAGGGGATGATCTGATTCCGACCGGCTGGCTGATGGAAACAGAGGGTACGCCTTACGATCTGCGCAAATTCACGCGGCTGCGCGACGCCATCGACCGTAAGCAGGATCATCCGCTGATGGCCAGGGACAACGGCTTTGATATCAGCTACGACCTTCCGGGGAATGGGCTTCACTTGGCCGCCATATTGCGCGATCCGATGAGCCGGCGGCAAATGACGGTGGAAACCGATCAGCCCGCCATGCAGTTGTACACCGGACAAAACCTGCATCTTACCGGAAAAGGGCAGCGTGCGTACGGGCCGTATGCCGGGATTGCGCTGGAAACCCAGCATCATCCCGACGCGGTTAACCAGGAGGCGTTTGACTGCCCTGTTGTTACGGCGCAGCAGCCGTATCACCGGTTGACCGTTTACAGTTTCAGCACGTATTAAGGGATAAGGAACCGCTTAAAGAGGCTCCTTTTGCGAAAAAACATGAAAAAACTCATATGCTTGCTGGGCGTAATAGGCCTGTACATGCTTGCGGTTCCCCTTGTCCACTGCGAGCAGGAAATTTATCTGCCGGAATTCGATCAGAGTTTTTGCTTTACCGGTGAAAAGGTGAAGGAAGGGGAGAAGGACGTTGAACGGGGAAGCATTCCTTCGCTAAAGCTGCCGTTTTCTTTTAATGAGCGCGATGCTGAGATCCATCACATGCTGGCAGGCGGAACCAAGGCGGCGACGCCTGCGTATTTGGTGGATGCCGGCGCGGAGGGGCCGGTTGTATATCTGGTTGCCGGAACCCACGGGGATGAGATCGCAGGATGGTATTTCGCGGAGCACCTTCCCAAGGCGCGTCTAAAAAAAGGAAAACTGTATATTGTTCCGCGCGTAAATGAGCCGGGATGCGCGAAAGAGAACAGGTATATTGAAGCCTCCATGGATCTGAACAGAGCATATCCCGGAAAAGCAGACGGAGATCTGGCGCAGCGGCTTGCCTATGCCGTCTACGAAGACATAGCGGCAATACAGCCATCGCTTGTGCTGGATCTGCACGAGGCCGCATATTACGGAAAGCACAGAGAATTTCTCGGCAACAAGCTGATTTTTACCCGATTGGACGGCGCAGAAGAGCTTTTTTTCGAGCTGCTGGGCGCTTATGAAAACAAAACGCTGGGGCATCATCCGTTTAATTTTGTCAGTCCCGGCGTAAAGGGATCGCTGAATCAGTCGGTTTCGGAAAAAGCCGGCATCCCTGTTATCACGGTAGAAACATTCCGAGGCTTTCCGCTCAGCCACAGAATCTGCGATCAGGCCGACATTGTCTATTTTTGCCTGCAAAGCTTTGGGATGGTCGACTGAGCGCAAAAATAATGCCGCCTCCAAACGGAAGCGGCATTGTGCGAGGTTTCTTAAATGCTGCCCAGCAGGTCGGCGTAGCTGGGAAGGGGCCATAGGCTGCGGTCGCAAAGCTGTTCAGCCGCGTCCGCGGACATACGCAGCGCTTGCATGGCGGGCAGTACGCGGCTGCGATACAGCAGCGCTTTTTCGATGGAGCTGTCAATGCTTTCCGTCTCTTTCAGTGCCGATTCAAGAACGTCGGTCTGCTTGGCCATATCACCGGCGATTTGATCGAGTTTTTGAATCAAGGCCGTTTCACAGGGCGATACGCCAAGCAGCTTCATCCGTTTTTCCGCGCCGGAACACAATGCGTCCAGCTGTTTTAATACGGCGGGATAAATATCGCGTCTGGACATCTCCAGCATGGTCTGTCCCTCGATGGCTGTTATTTTGCAATAATTATCCGCCAATACTTCGTAACGGCTGTGCAGTTCCGTTGCGCTCATGACGCGCTGGCGTTCAAACAACGCGATGTTTTCCGCCGTGATCAGGTAAGGGATACAATCCGGGACGGAGGGCAGATTGAGCAGGCCGCGCTTTTGGGCCTCTCTGACCCAATCCTCGGAATAGCTGTTGCCATTGAATATGATGCGTTTATGGCGGATAATGGTATCGACGATCAGCTTCTGGCAGGCAAGCTGAAAATCGTCGGCCTTTTCCAGCTGATCGGCAAAATCGCCAAGGGCGTCCGCAACGATGGTATTGAGCACGATATTGGGGGAAGCGGTCGAGTTGGATGAACCCAGCGACCGAAACTCAAACTTGTTGCCGGAAAAAGCAAAGGGGCTGGTACGGTTGCGGTCGGACGAATCCTTGGGGATGCGCGGCAGCATATGGACGCCCACACTCATGGCGGCATTGGTTTCCTTTATGTAGGTATTATGATGCTCCAACGCATCCAGGACGCTGCCCAGTTCATCCCCCAGATAAATGGAGACGATGGCAGGCGGCGCTTCATGCGCGCCAAGGCGGAAATCGTTACCGGCAGTCGCAACGGAGATGCGCAGCAGGTCCTGATGTTCATCCACAGCCTTTAGAACGGCGCAAAGGAAAAGCAAAAACTGCGCGTCTTCCTGCGGCGTATCGCCCGGTTCCAAAAGGTTGATGCCGGTATCGGTGCAGAGGCCCCAGTTATTGTGTTTGCCCGAGCCGTTGATGCCGTGGAACGGCTTTTCGTGCAGCAGGCAAACCATGCCGTGCCTGGCAGCCGTATTTTTAAGCAGGTCCATGATCAGCTGGTTGTGATCGGTCGCGGTATTGGCGTTTTCAAAAACCGGCGCGATCTCATGCTGGGCCGGGGCGGTTTCGTTGTGCTCGGTTTTGCAGGGGATGCCGAGCTTCCACAGCTCGCGATCCAAGTCCCTCGTGAAGGCCAATACCCTCGGCTTAATGCTGCCGAAATAGTGGTCGTCCAATTCCTGCCCCTTCACGGGGCGTGCGCCGAACAGCGTGCGGCCGGTATGCTGCAAATCACGCCGCTTTTGAAACAGCTTCTCGTCGATCAGAAAATACTCCTGCTCCGCGCCCGTCGTGGCGAATACGCGCTGCACGTCTCTGTTGGAAAACAGGCGCAGGATACGCAGCGCGTTGCGGTTGAGCGCGTCCATGGAGCGGAGGAGCGGGGTTTTTTTGTCGAGCGCATCGCCGGAATAGCTGCAAAACACAGACGGGATGCATAGCGTATCGTTCTTGATAAACGCGTAGCTGGTGGGATCCCATCCGGTGTAGCCGCGCGCCTCGAACGTGGCCCTGAGGCCGCCGGAGGGAAAGGAGGAGGCGTCGGGCTCGCCGCGCACCAGCTCTTTGGGGCCAAACTCCATGATGGCGCCGCCGTTTTTATCGGGGTTGAGGAAGCTTTCGTGCTTTTCGGCGGTAACGCCCGTCAGCGGCTGAAACCAATGCGTAAAGTGCGTGCAGCCTTTTTCGACCGCCCAATCCTTCATGGCGTTGGCAATGACGCCGGCAACCTCTTCGGGCAGGCGGCGCCCACTTTCAACGGTGCGGTGCAGCGCCTGATAGGTTTCTTTAGGCAGGCGCTTGCGCATCACCGCATCATTAAACACAAGACTTGCGTATAATTCGTCAGGCGTGGGCATAAGAACCTCCTTACAATAGCGTAATATGCGCGGCGCGGCAGGCACTCAGCGTTTCTTCATCCCAGAAGGAAGACTGTACTTCGCCGATGTGGGCTTTTTGCAGCAGCAGCATGCACATTCTGCTTTGCCCGATCCCGCCGCCGATGGTATAGGGGAGCTCTCCCTTTAACAGCGCGCTGTGGAAGGGGAAAGTGCTGCGATGCAGACAGCCGGACGCCTTCAGCTGCCTTTGCAGGCTTTCGGGGCTGACGCGTATGCCCATGGAAGAAAGCTCCATCGCGATACCCAGCGTGTCGTCCCAGAAGAGGATGTCGCCGTTCAGCTGCCAGTCGTCATAGTCGGGGGCGCGAAGATCGTGCGGCTGTCCGCTTTTTAATGTGCCGCCGATTTGAAGGATGCAGGCGGTGCCGTTGTCCTGTACAAAACGGTTTTCCCGCTCCTTGGGCGTCAGAGAGGGCCATTTGTCCTCAAGCTCCTGCGAGGTGATGAAAGCAGCTTCTCTTTGCAGTGCGGTATCCAGCTGGGGAAAACGCCATTTTAACATATCGTTGGTGATGCAGATAGCCGTTACGATGCGCTGCATGGTATCTTTTAACGTTGCCAGCGTGCGCATTTCCTTGGTGATTACTTTCTCCCAGTCCCATTGGTCCACATAAACGGAATGCAGATTATCCAGCGTTTCGTCGCGGCGGATCGCGTTCATATCGGTATACAACCCCTCTCCAACAGGGAAAGAGTACTGTTTCAGCGCCATCCGCTTCCATTTGGCAAGGGAGTGGACAACCTCAACTTCGGCGCTTGTCTGTTTGATATCAAAGCGAACGGGGCGCTCCACACCGCTTAAATCGTCGTTCAGGCCGGAGGCTGTTTCGACAAACAGCGGCGCGGAAACGCGCTTTAAGTGCAGGGCCTTCGCCAACGCGTCCTCGAAGGTCTTTTTGATAATCGAAATAGCTTCCTGCGTTTCATACAGCGTGAGACGGGAACGGTAGAATGCCGGAACCAGTGTGTTTGCCATAGCGCCTCCCCAACGAATAATGCACAAATTATAGAAAGAACAGGTAGCTTTGTCAATTCGGCGTATGTTTTCTTTCGGCATTAAAAAAAGCTGCATTGCGCAGCTTTTCATGGCACAGCATCGTTATTACTGGGCGACAGCTTCGACGGGGTAAATGCTTACCTTTTTGCGGAACTTGCCGAGATGCTCGAAACGAACAACGCCGTCTGCCTTCGCAAAAAGCGTATCATCCTTGCCGATGCCGACGTTGGTGCCGGGATGGATCTTGGTGCCGCGCTGACGCACGAGGATGTTGCCGGCCAGCACGAACTGGCCATCGGCACGCTTTGCGCCAAGGCGTTTGCTTTCGCTGTCGCGGCCGTTGCGGGTGGAGCCCATACCTTTTTTGTGGGCGAACAATTGAAGGTTCAGCTTCAACATGATTAATTCCTCCGTTTTGAATCAGATTGTTTGGATGTACCGGGGGTATTCGGCGCATAAATCGCTGATACCCTGCTTGAAGACTTTGAAAATAATATCCGTCTGCTCTGTCAATTCTGTTTCCCGAAGCTTAACGACCAGATGTCCCTGCTTTTCATGTAAAAACACGCTGGGCTTTTTTCCAGCCACGCTCTCCAGTGCGTTTGCACAGGTGATGGAGAGGAAAGAAAGGGCGCTGCACACGATATCTTTTCCGGCCTCCGTAAACCCTGTATGCCCTGAAATCTCATAGCCATATAGGCGGCCGGACGTGGTTCTCAGCAGCTTTACAGCAGTCATTTCAGGCTTTGATGCCGGTGATTTCCACCTTGGTGAAGGGCTGACGATGGCCAGCCTTGCGGCGGTAGTTCTTCTTGCTCTTGTACTTGTAAACAACAATCTTTTCGCCGCGGCCCTGCTGCAGCACTTTCCCGGTCACTTCGGCGCCGGCCACAAAGGGCTTGCCTACGGTGACGGATTCGCCGCCCAGCATGAGGACGGGGAAACTGACGTTGTCTTCCACGTTGGATTCGAGCTTCTCGATGTAGATGATGTCTCCCTCGGAGACGCGATACTGTTTGCCGCCTGTCGCGATGATTGCGTACATTTGCAGCACCTCCATTTTGTAACTCGCCGGAATGGTAAGCATCTTTCAGCTATGAGGCTGTGTACACACACATTAAAAGCCCCTTCCGAGCGGCTACCGGATAATTTACCATAACGGATATTGTTTGTCAATGAAAATCCCATATTATAATATTGGCAATCAGGGCTGCGCGGCGGTGATGAAGCACTTCCCGGCTTGAGCGGCCTTTGCGTCCATGCTATAATTCATCCGGTACAATGAAAGAAACGCGGTGGGAATGTGGATAACGGCAACCATAAAGAAAAGCTGAGGTTTATACAGCTGGGGGATGGCCCGGCGCTGCGAGGCCTTGCAAACGAATGGATGGAAAGCGCGGGGAACCGGGCGGCATATGAAGGCTGCGCGGTATTTCGGCCTGTTTCGGATGAGCAGAAACATGTATTTGAGCATGGCGGGCAGTATTCGCTGTATACGACGGGCATAGGGAAAAACGGGCGGGCAACGCAAAAAGACATCCATTGCATCAAGACTGTGTGCCAACCGGATGAATGGACCAAGATTCTTGATATCGCATCCCGGGAAAATCTGCAATGCATCTTGACCGATACGACGGATGAAACGCCAGCATCGTCAAAAAACGATGATCGGGATCATCCCCGCTCGCTTGCGGGCCGGGTTGCGGCGCTTTTATTTGCCCGGCATCAGAACAATCGAAAAGGGATTTCGGTGTTTTGCTTTGAGCCGGCGCAGAATAACGCCAAGCGCCTGCAACTGGCCGTGATGGCGCTGGCGATCGAGTGGTCGCTGCCTGAACATTTTTTGAAATGGGTCATGGAAAACAACCGTTTTATTCCCTGCTATGCCGATAGAGCCGTTGAAATAGCCACGGAAAAAGAGTCGGGCGCCCCTATCCTGCGCGTGGAAGGCTTTGGGCGGATACTGATTAGCGACCGGTCTATACCGGCTTTTATGCAGCCACTTAAAGCGGCGGGCAAAGAAGTGATGGCATCGGCGGATGCGTACAAGAGATTTGAAGCCGAACAGAATGTCTGGACGATGCTGCTGTCTTCCTGCGCCCTGCTTGCCGAAGCGCTTTCTCTTCCTGGAACCAACGCCCCGGTATATGATGATGCGCTGCGAACGTGGCTCGGGCATATGATGCTGAACGAATATTTGGCGAAAGAGAAAGCGCCGGCGAATTTAAAGAGCCTGGCAGACGGTATGGAGCGCCTGGAAAATGAGTTTTTTGGCACGCCGCCTGAGATGCTTGAGATCGATTACTGCTCCGTTTTTATTCGGCACGCGCTTCCAACGGTCAGGAACAGGATGGGACAGAATAAACCGTGCAGGCGCCTGATCTTCATGCTGGCTCTGACGGTGATGGAGAGCATTCGGGGGCAGGATAAGCGGTTCCATGCGCTGTCGAGCGACATGGAACCGGAAGCGCTGTCGTATGCTGTTCTTTCGGATGAAATGCTGTGGGGTGAAGACTTGCGCAAAGTGAGAGAGCTTGAAAACATGCTGGCTTCCTCTGTCCGCGATCTTCAGCTGCTGGGCATCAGAGAAAGCGTTTCGCGGACGGAAAAAGACTGATCAGCGCCAAAGCCCGTCGGGATATACGCCCTGAAGGGTCAACTGCTTCAGCGCTTCTTCGACCATCGGTTTATCGGAGGCATTGGTTACGCCGAACCACTTGTCTTCGGAGCGCAGCACCTTTACGCTGGCTTTCTTTTCTTTCAGCAATTCACCGATGATGTTGGGCAGCAGGAATTCCGCTTTCAGCGGATTGGTTGCCATGGCTTCGCGGTAAAACGGCACAAAGCGCTCTTCAAGCTCGTCGAGAAAGTCCGGCGTAAGCCCCCACATGTTCATGGAAGCGATCGTATCCTTTTCCAAACGCACATAATGATCGCCGTCCAAGGTATAGAGCGGGCCGTCAACGGAGGAAACGATATGCAGCCTTTCCACGACGCTGTCGAGATATCCGTCTTCCGTTTCATGGCAGATGCCGCGCGAAACGTAGCCGTTTTCGGATAGGGTGTTGCCCAGATGGAAACCGACCATCGCATACTCATAAGGCTGCGGGTCGTTGTTCAGATAGCGGAATATCTGCTCATAGGCGCTGCGGCCGTACAGGTCGTCGCCGTTGATGGCGCAGAAGGGGGCGTCGATATAGTCTTTGCAGCAGAGGATGGCGTGCCCCGTGCCCCAGGGCTTGATCCGCTCTTTGGGGGCGCGGAAGCCTTCCGGCAGCTTATCCAGTTCCTGATACACATACTGGACATCCATACGGCTTTCCATGTTTTTGCCGATGAAGCTGCGGAAGTCGTCCTTGATGCGGTTATTGATGATGAAGATCACACGCTCAAAGCCGGCCCGGATGGCGTCATAGAGCGAATAGTCAATCAGGCCCTCGCCATGCAGCCCAAAGGACGCCATCTGTTTGAGCCCGCCAAAACGGCTGCCGATACCGGCGGCCATGACTACCATAATCGGTTTCTTCATTGTACTCTCCTTGTATCAGGTCGTAATGGATATAGTTGACGCCACACAGTATACTTGATAAAATTGTTTTTGAAAAGTCCTTGGGGCACTATGCACGTTGTTTTGTTTGAGCCGGAGATACCCCGGAACATGACTATGATAGGGGATAGCAACAATGGATACGTATCATGATATAGCGCAAATGCCGGAAGACGAAGAAGAAGCCAGACGGCGGGATCAAATGCGCTTTGCCGCGGGAATGTCTGATTTTTTTGCGGTGGTGCTCGGCGTTATCGTTATTCTTGTGCTGGTTTTGCTGGTGTTCAGCCTTTATAACTGGCTTCGTGCCGATATCTCGGCGCTGTTTCTGAATTTGGAGGCGAAAAAGTAATTGAAGACATCCTGGCCGACGCTATTGGAACAGATTGCGCAGTGTGCAGCCTGCCCCTTATGCCATGGCATTCGAAACAAGGTGCCGGGACAGGGCAATACGGATGCCCGCCTGATGCTCATCGGGGAGGGGCCCGGCTCGGAAGAAGACAGGCAGGGGCTTGCCTTTGTGGGGCCGGCGGGCCAGCTGCTGACCAGAATGCTAAGCGCAATCAAGCTGGATCGCGGCGAAGTATACATTGCCAACGTTGTCAAATGCCGCCCGCCCAATAACCGTGTGCCCAGCAGAGAGGAAGCCGATGCGTGCAAGGCCCACCTGCGGGCGCAGACCGCTTTGGTGCGGCCGCAGGTCATTCTGCTTTTAGGGTCTACCGCGCTGCAGAACATTATTTCTCAGGATGCGCGCATCACGAGAATGCGCGGACAATGGATCGAACGCAAAGGCGTGTGGTTCATGCCGACGTATCACCCCGCGGCGCTGCTGCGGGATGAAAGCAAAAAGCAAGACGCCTGGCACGATTTACAACTGGTGCGGGCCAAACTGGATGAGCTGGGAGAAAAAACATCTTGATCGACGATGTAAACCGTAAGTGGGCACAGGCGCTCTCCAATGAACCATGCTGCTTTGGCAAAAAGCTGGTGATGGGGGAAGGCAATGGAAATCACCCGGCCCTGATGCTGATCGGAGAAGCGCCCGGCGGACGGGAAGAAGAACAGGGACGTCCCTTTGTTGGCAAGGCGGGCCAAAACCTGAATGAGTTTCTGGATACATTGGCGTTAAAACGAGAGGAGATCTATATTACAAACGCTGTCAAAATCCGCCCGTCCGTTCCGGGAAAAAACGGGAAAGAGAAAAACAGACTGCCTTCGCAAACGGAAATCGCGTTATTTTTGCCTTGGGTGCTGGAAGAAATCCGGATGGTTGGCCCGCGTTTATTGGTTACGCTGGGCAATACGCCGCTGAAAGTTATTTTGGGGAAATCGGCGGCCATCGGCGGCCTGCACGGGAAATTGACGGAAACTGCGCTGGGCGTGCCGCTGTACCCCCTGTACCATCCGGCGGCGGTGATTTACAATCAATCGCTCCGTGCTGTTTATGCGCAGGACCTTGCCAACCTTCGGCCTATCCTGTTAAAGGTTTCCCAGCCGTAGTATTTTCTATGGTCAACAGCCGCCAATCATGGTATGATACAGATAAAGGAGGGATAAGGATGGAATTTATACTTCAGAATTTTCCGATGTTGATTGCATTGATCGTTGGTATTGTTTTGCTGGTGGTCGAAGCCCTGATGCCGGGCTTTGGCCTGCCCGGTGTTTCCGGCGTTGCCTTGCTGGGCGTCGCCATCTACCTCACTTGGTCTAAATACGGCTCGTTGGCGGGGATAGGCGCGACGCTTGCCGTTCTCGCCCTTGCGGGCCTCTGCGTAACGCTGACGCTGCGTTCTGCCAGCTCCGGCAGGCTTTCGCGCACCGCGCTGGTGCTGAAGGGTTCTTCTTCAAAGGAAGAAGGGTACGCGGCCAGTGAAGATCTGGGCAAGTATCTGGGCATGGAAGGCGTAGCGCTGACGGTGCTTCGCCCAAGCGGGATCGCGTCTTTCGGCGGCCAACGGGTCAATGTGGTCAGCCGCGGTGAATTCATTGAGAAACAGGCTCCCGTTCGCGTAGTGGAAACGGAAGGCGCGCGTGTTGTCGTGCAAAAAGTATAATGAACCAATAATGGAGGAAAATGAAAATGACTGAAGTATTGTTCGGAATTATTGTCGCAGCTGCTCTGATGCTGATTATGGTGTTCTTCCGTTATGTTCCGCTGGGGCTTTGGATTCGTGCGCGCGCGTCCGGCGTGCCGCTGACCATCGGGATGCTGATCGGTATGCGCCTGCGCCGCATTTCGCCGCACAGGCTGGTGGACGCGCTGATCACGGCGAGCAAGGCAGGCCTTAACCTGAGCATCAACCAGCTTGAAAAGCATTTTCTTGCCGGCGGCAACATTGAGCGCGTCATCAAAGCGCAGATTTCCGCCCAGCAGGCGGGGATCCCGCTGCAGTTTGAACAGGCCTGCGCGATCGACCTTGCGGGCCGCGATGTGCTGCAGGCTGTGCAGATGAGCGTCAACCCGAAGATCATCGAAACCCCGCCCGTTTCCGCCATGGCCATGGACGGCATCGAATTGCGCGTCAAGGCGCGCGTCACGGTGCGCACCAATATTCAGCAGCTGGTGGGCGGCGCAGGCGAAGAAACCATTATCGCCCGTGTCGGCGAAGGCATTGTTACCACCATCGGTTCCTCCGACACGCATAAAGCGGTGCTTGAAAACCCGGACAAGATCAGCCATACGGTGCTGAACAAAGGCCTTGACGCCGGCACCGCTTATGAGATTCTTTCGATTGATATTGCCGACGTGGATGTGGGCCGCAACATCGGCGCGCAGCTGCAGATGGATCAGGCCGAAGCGGATCGCCGCATTGCACAGGCCAGAGCCGAGGAACGCCGCGCCATGGCCGTTGCGCACGAGCAGGAAATGAAGGCGCAGGTGCAGGAGATGCGTGCGAAGGTCGTGGCCGCTGAAGCCGAAGTCCCGCTGGCGATGGCCGAAGCGCTGCGTACAGGCAAGCTTGGCGTCATGGATTACTATCACATGCAGAATATCATGGCCGATACCTCCATGCGCGAAGGCATTTCCAAGGCGGCGGATGCGGACGCGCCTCAGCCCGTCGCGGATAATAAATAAAGGGAAATGACAGCGATGAAGAAAGGGGGAGCTGTATTTGGCAGGCATGCTGCAGCTGCTGGTTACAATATTCTTTATTGTGTCCATCGCAAAGAAAATTTCTGCAAGGCTAACGCCTGAAAAGAAAGCGGAAATCAAGAAGCAATTCAATATACCGGCCGAGAGGCCGCAGCCACAGCCCTCCCGAACGCAGGCAAAGACTCCCCGGCCCAAACAGAAAGCGTCTTTACCGCCGCGCCCGAATAAGGCTGTTTCGGATTCTTTTGTCAGCTTGGAGGAGATGCCGTCCGTTCAGGAAATTTCGGATGCTCCGTCAAACGCTCTTCAGGCGAATGAAAAACCCAAGGCCAATCATTGGGCGCTTGGGAAATCCGAATTGGTGCGCTCGGTCGTGATGAGCGAAATTCTGGGGAAACCCAAGGCCTTAAGAAGATGATAAAGAATGGGGTAAGGACTGGAAATAATGTCGACTGACAGAAAACTGCGCGCGGGTAAATTGATCGCCGCAAAGTATCGAATCCTGCTGTTGATCCTGATCGATATCCTATGCTTTCTTGTTGCGGGCCTGGTTTTCCTGAACCGTTCGCCGGATATCTACCATATCAAGGCATATAAAGCCGAAAACCTTTATGTGATGCTTGGCGTTGTATTTGCCTTTCGCTTTTCTTTGAGCATTTATAATCAAATGTGGCGGTATGCAAACGCCATGGTCTATCTGCGCATGGTGTTAAGCGATCTGGCCGCGGGTGTCGTTTATTTGCTGCTTGACCGTTTGCTGCTTAGCGTCAACGTGCCTGTTGCCAACGCGGTTTCTTCTATCGGCACGGGGCTATTGGCCACGCTTTCTTCGCGTTTTCTGTATCAGGCGTTGCGCAGAGTACCCGGAATCTTCGGCAACAGGCGGGAAGAAAATACAGAGTCAAAGAACAATAAAATCGGCGTCGCCATCGTGGGGGCAGGGGAACTGGGCGCTATTTTGGCAGAGGAACTTCGCCTGAAACCCAACGGGCAATATACGCCGGTATGCTTTTTTGACAACAATCCCCGTAAAATCGGCAGCATGGTGTCAGGCATTCCCGTGTTAGGGCCGGACGAAAAAGCCCTCGAAATCATCGAGTCCTTCCCCATACAGGAAATCATCATCGCGCTGCCGAACATGGACGCTCAGACGCAGCGGCAGGTGCTCGACAGCTATAAAAAGACCGGCTGTAAAATCAAACTGTACGATTATCCCCTGGATGGCCCTGACGCCGAAAACGGCAAAAGAACCATTCGGGAAATCAACATCGAAGACCTGCTGCAGCGAAAAGCGGTCCATATGGATATCAAAGAAACAAGGCAATATTATACGGGGAAAACAATCCTGATAACCGGCGGCGGCGGATCCATCGGGAGCGAGCTGGCCCGGCAGATCGTGAGGGCGAAGCCCGCAAGGCTTGTGCTGCTGGATATATATGAAAACGGCGTCTACGATATCCAGCAGGAGCTGAAGGAAGCTTTGGGCGGAGAAACGGACCTTCAGGTTGTCATCTGTTCCGTATGCGACCAGCGCGCCATGCGGGAAACGTTCGCAGCTTATCGGCCGCAGGTGGTATTCCACGCGGCGGCGCACAAGCATGTTCCCCTGATGGAGGAGAATTGCGCCGAGGCTGTGCGCAACAATGTGTTTGGCACGCTGAATGTGATCGAGTTGGCCGAAGAGTTCGGTGTGCAGCGGTTTGTCATGATTTCCACCGATAAGGCGGTCAATCCCACAAACATCATGGGCGCAACCAAACGGCTGTGCGAAATCATCATCCAAAGCCGGAAAGACAGTAAAACAGACTTTGTTGCCGTTCGATTCGGCAATGTGCTGGGGTCGAACGGCTCCGTTGTGCCCCTGTTCAAGCGCCAGATTGAAGCCGGCGGCCCTGTAACGCTGACCGATAAGAGAATCATCCGTTATTTCATGACGATATCGGAAGCGGTTCAGCTGGTCATGCGAACGGGCATACGCGGCGAAAAAGCAGAAATTTATGTGCTGGATATGGGAAGCCCTGTCAAAATCATTGACATGGCGGAAAGCCTGATCGCGCTTTCCGGATACCGGCCCTATAAGGATATTGATATCGTGGAGATCGGGCTTCGCCCGGGCGAAAAGCTGTATGAAGAGCTGCTCATCGACCGTGAAACCGTCAGCAAAACCGAGGACGAACGGATTTATATCGACCATGACCAGCGCTGTACCCGTGAGGAAGTGGACGCTATCCTTCGGCGTCTCCAAAAAACGCTCACAGCGGCTGACGATAACGGTGAGGTCAGAAGCGCCATGATGGATATTGTGCCGACCTATAAGCCCCCGGAAGACGTTAACCGCTGCGCAAATGAGTCGATTGAGATGCGCTCTGCTTATCGGAAGCCTACCGGAGAAGAAAATATAGAAGTAGTTTTATAAAAATGCGGAATTTTGCCCTTAAAAGTTTGACAAATCCCAAAGAATACGGTATGATTGCCGTGTAAAATGCTAGGGAGGCGTCATATATGGAAAGGAAAACCTTGATCATTGGTGTCATTGGTGCAGATGTGCACGCGGTCGGAAACCAGATTCTCTACTTTGCCTTCCGGGAGGCCGGCTTCAATGTAATCAACCTGGGCGTTATGGTGTCGCAGGAGGAATACATTGAGGCGGCCATCGAGGCCAAGGCGGATGCGATTCTGGTTTCTTCTCTTTACGGCCACGGAGAGCTCGACTGCGCCGGCTTGCGCGACAAGTGCAACGAGGCGGGACTAAAGGGCATCCTGCTGTACGTCGGCGGCAACATCGTGGTGGGCAAACAGCCCTTTGAAGAAGTCCGTGAGCGTTTCCTCGCCATGGGCTTTGACCGCGTGTTCGGGCCGGGCACTTCGCCCGAAACGACCATCGCAGCGCTTAAGGAAGACCTTTACGGAGAAAAGTAATACCATGCAGGCAGTACTGTTAATAGACTTTGGCTCGACCTATACAAAGCTGACCGCTGTCGATCTGGATTCACTGAGCATTCTGGCAACGGCGGATGACTTCACGACCGCGGCGACCGATGTGATGATCGGCTTTGAAAAGGCGTTTGCCGAACTGCAGGCCAAGACAGGCCCGATCGAGTACGTCAAGCGTATGGCGTGTTCCAGCGCGGCGGGCGGGCTGAGGATGGTGGCCTGTGGGCTTGTACCGTCTTTAACGGCGAAAGCGGCGCGCCTTGCGGCCTTCGGCGCCGGTGCGAAAGTCATTAAAACATACGCCTATCAGCTGACGAAAAGCGATATCAGGGAGATTGATGGCATCAATCCCGAAATTTTTTTGCTGACCGGCGGAACGGATGGGGGAAATACCGAGGTCATCGAGCATAACGCAAAGATGCTGGCTGGCTCGGAAAAATCGTTCCCCATCGTGATTGCGGGCAATCGCGCCTCTCAGGATGCTTGTGCGGAACTGTTGGAGGGCGGGAAGCATCCGCTCTTTGTGACGGAAAATGTGATGCCTTCGCTGAATAAACTCAACATTGAACCGGCGCAGGCGATCATCCGGCGGATATTCCTTGAGCGGATCATATCCGGCAAGGGCCTCAGCAAAGAAAAGGGGCTGATCGAAGGCATCGTCATGCCGACGCCCGCCGCCGTACTCACCGCGCTTACCCTGCTGTGCGAAGGAACAAAGCAGGAAAAGGGCATCGGCGAACTGGTGGCGGTGGATCTGGGCGGTGCCACAACGGATATCTACTCAATTGCCAAGGGTGAACCCGTCAACCCCGGCACCATCCTGCACGGCCTGCCTGAGCCGTATGCCAAACGCACCGTTGAAGGCGATATCGGTATGCGTTACAGCGCGCACGGCATTGTCGAGGCCTGCGGTTTGGATGAAATGGCCCGTATCAGCGGATACAGCGAAGAGAAAGCCGCTGAGTGGCTGCGGAAGATTCAGGAGGATAAATCCGTTCTGCCCGATGACGATGAGGAGCGGATGATGGATTTTGCCTTGGCCGCGCTCGCTGTCCGTACAGGGCTTTGCAGGCACGCGGGTACGCTTGAAATGGTGTATACGCCGTGCGGGCCTGTCTACCAGCAGGCGGGGAAAGACCTCAGCGAGATCAATTATATTCTGGTAACAGGCGGCGCGCTGATTCACTCCGCGCACTATGAGGATATCGTCAAAGAAGCGGTAAACGTACAGGATGAAAGGCTGCTGATCCCGCGCCACGCAAATGTGATGCTCGATAAGCAGTATATCCTTTCTGCGCTGGGTTTGCTGGCGACATACGATCAGAACATCGCACTGAAGATTCTAAAGAATACGTTTGGAAAGGATGAAACGAATGGAACTGCGTTTTAGAAAATGGACAGATGAGGAGTTTTTTGCCCAGCGTAAAGAGGTACTGGCATCTTGGCCGACGGGGGCGGAGGTAGACTTTGACGAAGCGATCGAATATCAAAAGGCGATTCCCGAAGAAAAGCGCTTCTGCGCGAAGCTTAACAAGGCCATTGAAACCAAAACGACGCTGATCCAGCCCCGTGCGGGCGTTGCCCTGATCGATGCGCATATCGAACTGCTGCGGTTCCTGGAAACCGAAGGCGGCGCCGATCTGCTGCCTTCCACCATTGACAGCTATACCCGTTTGAACCGCTATTCCGATGCCGAGCACGGCATTGCCGAGTCCATCAGCCACGGCAAATCCATGCTGAACGGCTTCCCGGCCGTCAACCACGGCGTCAAAGGCTGCCGCAGGGTAACCGAAGCCGTCAAGAGCCCGGTTCAGGTTCGTCACGGCACGCCTGACGCCCGCTTGCTGTGCGAAATCACGCTGGCCGGCGGCTTTACCAGCTTTGAAGGCGGCGGCATTTCCTACAATATTCCGTATGCAAAAAACGTTTCGATGGAACATACCATGCAGACCTGGCAGTATGTTGACCGTCTGACCGGTTTGTACGAGGACCGCGGCGTATCCATCAACCGCGAGCCGTTCGGGCCTTTGACCGGCACGCTGGTGCCCGCCTCCATCTCCAACGCCGTGGCGGTTATCGAAGCGCTGCTGGCCGCTGAGCAGGGCGTGCGCAACGTAACGGTCGGATATGGCCAGTGCGGCAACCTGATCCAGGACGTGGCCGCCATCCATTCCCTGCGCGAAATGACCAATGAATATCTGAAGCGCTTCGGCTATGATAAGTGCGTCGTCAGCACGGTGCTCCACCAGTGGATGGGCGGCTTCCCGCAGGACGAAGCGAAGGCGTTCGGCGTCATTTGCTGGGGTTCTGCCGTGGCGGCGCTTTCCAAGGCGACCAAGGTGATCGTGAAAACGCCGCACGAGGCGATCGGCGTCCCCACGAAGGAAGCGAACGCGGCCGGCCTGCGCGCCACCAAGCAGGTCATTGCCATGCTGTCCGATCAGGAGCTGATTCGTGAGAATGCGCTGAATGCCGAGATCGACATGATCAACCGCGAGACCCGCGCTATTCTGGACAAGACGCTGGAACTGGGCGATGGCGACCTTGCCGTTGGCACCGTGCGCGCCTTTGAAGCGGGCGTGATCGACGTTCCCTTTGCGCCAAGCCGCTACAACGCGGGCAAGATGCTGCCTGCGCGCGACAACAAGGGCGCCGTCCGTTTCCTCAATATCGGCAACCTTCCCTTCTCAAAGGATATCGTGGATTTCCATAAGGAAATGCTGAAGCAGCGCGGCACAGCTGAAGGCCGCGATGTATCGTTCCAGATGTGCGTGGATGACATCTACGCCATCAGCAAAGGCCGCCTGGTCGGCCGTCCGGCACATGAATAATCTGTAAAGATTATATATAGAAAGGCGGAATTGCTATGAAAATTACAAAGGTTGTATGCGCGAAAGGCAGAACCGGCTTCTACTTTGACGACCAGAAGGCCATCAAGATGGGCGCCAGGTCCGACGGTACGATGTACATCGGTCAGCCCGTAACGCCCGGCTTTACCAGCATTCGCCAGGCTGGCGAAGCGATCTCCGTGATGCTGGTGCTGGAAAACGGGGAGATCGGCTGGGGCGACTGCGCTGCCGTGCAGTACTCCGGCGCGGGCGGACGCGACCCGCTGTTCCTTGCCGAAACCTTTATCCCGATCATCGAAAACGATGTGGCCAAGCATCTGGTCGGCCAGGAAGCGGACAGCTTTAAGCGTTTGGCCGCCGATATCGACACCATGGAAGTGGGCGGCAAGCGCCTGCACACCGCCATCCGCTACGGCGTATCGCAGGCCATTCTGGACGCCGTTGCCAAGGCCCGTAAACTGAACATGTGTGATGTGGTGGCGGATGAGTATGGCGAAAAGGTACAGGATGTCATGCTGCCCATCTTCACCCAGTCCGGTGACGATCGGTATAACAATGCCGACAAGATGATCATGAAGGGCGCGCAGGTGCTGCCGCACGGCCTGTTCAACAGCGTAGCCAAGCTGGGCGAAAAGGGCGAAAAGCTGCTTGAATATGTGAAGTGGCTGCATGACCGCATCCTTCAGTTTGCGCCGTACGAGGGATATCATCCCATCCTGCATATCGACTGCTACGGCACCATCGGTCTGGTTTTCGGGAACTCCAACTATAAAGAAATGGCGGATTATCTGGCTACCCTCGTGGAAGCTGCCAGGCCCTTCCATCTGCGCATTGAAGGCCCCATGGATTCCGACGGCCGTGAGGCCCAGATGCGGGACCTGCGAGGCCTGCGCGCCGAAGTGGATGCCCGCGGCATCGACGTGGAACTGGTTGCCGACGAATGGTGCAACACCTATGAAGATATCGTATACTTTGCCGACAACAAGGCCGGCCACATGGTGCAGATCAAAACGCCCGACCTGGGCAGCGTACACAATACCGTGGAAGCGGTGCTGTACTGCAAGCGGAAGGGCATCGGCGCGTATCAGGGCGGTACCTGCAACGAGACCGACCGTTCCGCGCAGGTCTGCATCCATTGCGCCATGGCGACCCATGCGGCCCAGATTCTTGCCAAACCCGGCATGGGCGTGGATGAGGGCTATATGATCGTGTTCAACGAGATGAACCGTATCCTGGCGCTTCGCGCCGCCGGCGTAGGCATCAAGTAATTTCATGCGGCAGCGTATCGCTGCCTGATACAACAAACCGCAGCGCAGAAAGCAGCGTTGCGGTTTGTTGTATCAAGATTGTTTTGCCTTTTATCGGCGGTTCGTGTAAAATGAAACGATAGAATATAAGCAAAAGCACAGGGAGGGCATCATGTTTACTGCACAGATCAACCCATTGTACAGCGTATACTTTGCCCCGCGCGGCTATGTGCGCATGACAAGCATGGGCGCGCAGATCGCGCAGCAGCATTTGACGGCCTTTGACAGGCTGATCGGCATCATCGGAGAAGCGGGCTCGGGAAAAAGCCTCATCATTAAGGGAATGTTCCCGGGGCTGGAGCTGACCAATGATGACGACGGCGTCAATGTGCGTCCGCTGCCGCTGCTCGATGTCGATGAGGAAGGCTTCTACCAGCCTCATACCTATCATTTGGATATCCGCTTTGAGTCTGCCTTCACGCAGATGCATGTGCTGGCGGACGCCATCAAAAGCGCGGTAAAAAAGGGCAGAAGGGTGGTTGTGGAGCATTTTGAACTGATTTATCCCATCATCGGCATCAACGCGGAGCTGCTGGTGGGCATCGGCGAAGAGATCATTGTAACGCGCCCCACGCTGTTTGGGCCGGAGCCTGATGATCTTGCGCGCATTGTCACCAAATCCAACCAATACCGCCGTATGGCGCATTCCGCCGAGGATATGACGGAGCACTATCTGCACAGCCATTTGAAGCCTGATATTGAGTATGCGCACGGCGACGTACGGCATGGCTTTTTGCTGAAGTTTTCGCAAAAACCGGATATTGATCTGGACGATCTGGAAAAGAGTGTTCGTGCGATGATCGCAGACGATCTGCCCATCAGCTACGCGGATGATACGCACATCAGGATCGGGGATATACTGCACAAGTGCACCGGCCCCCGTATGCACGTGACCCGAACAAGCAAGGTGATGAACTTCAGGGTGCTCAAGGAGTTTAAGCGCGATGCGCTCAGCGGGCAATATATGCTTGTCGGTCTGGTCGGGCAGGAGGAAAGCAGCGTCAACGACCTGAACACCATCACCATGACATGATCTACTTTTGCAGCAGGATGATGTTTTCGATGCCGGACGTCTGGCAGAACATATCGACAGGCTGGCATGCGGCAATATGGTATCCTGCGCCACGCACCAGCATACCGGCGTCACGCGCCTGCGTTGCGGGATGGCAGCTGATGTAGACAACTTTGGGGATATTGCATTCGGCAATGGCGTTTAACACTTCGGGCGCCGCGCCCTTTCGCGGCGGGTCTAATATAACAACATCGGGGCGAAAACCGTTTTGGATCATCTTTGGCAGCCGCTCTTCCGCTTTGGCGCATACAAAATCGGCGTTTTGGATGCCGTTCAGTTCAGCGTTCCGCATGGCGTCCTCAATGGCGGGCTGCACGACTTCAATACCGGTCATATGCCGTACATGCCGCGCAAAGGAAAGGGTGATGGTGCCTGCGCCGCAGTATACATCGGCGACCGTTTCATCGCCTTTTAGGGCGCACAGCTCAATGGCCTTTGCGTAAAGTCTCTCGGTCTGAAGGGAATTGACCTGAAAGAAGGACAGCGGTGAAATACGGAAAGTGAGCCCCAGCAGCACTTCGTACAGATATCCGTCGCCAAAGAGCGTATGGCAGGAAGTGCCAAGGATTGTGTTATCCGGCCTGGTGTTGACCGAATAGGCCGCCGTTACAACGTTCGCGCCGCACCCCTGTAAGGAAGCGACGAGCGCATCGGCGCCGGGCAGCTTGTTTTCGCTGATAACCAGCAGCACCATGCTTTCACCCATACGGTTTGTCCGCGACACAATGTGCCGGATAAGGCCACGGTGCGTTTCCTCATTGTAGGCGGTGATACTGTGGGCGCGCATCCACGAAAGGACAGCCTTGTTGATTATGGTGCTTTGGGGCATGGAGATGGGGCAGTCTTCAACGGGAATGAGACGATGGCTGCGCTGCGCATAAAACCCGGATACAGGGACGCCGTCCAGCATTTGAACGGGCGCTGCCGTTTTATTGCGATAACGCCATGGCGGAGCCATGCCCAGCGTTTCCGGTACGTTCACGTCGCATTTGGCGATCTTTCGAAAACAGTCCATGACTGTTTGCCGCTTGAAAGCCAGTGACGCTTCGTACAGCATATGCTGGCAGGAGCATCCGCCGCAGCGCCCGTAGTGGGGGCAGGCGGGCGAAATACGCTGCGGGCTCTCCGTAAGCACGCGCATCAGTTTGGCAAACGCGTAATTTTTTTTGATGCTGACGATCAGCGCGTCGACCGTTTCGCCGGGGAGGGCAAACGGGATAAAGATAACGAACTCATCCAAGCGCGCGATGCCTTCCGCCTCGCTGCCCATTCCCTCAATTTGCAGGGTTACCCGGTCGTTTTTCTTCAGCATCGTACTGCCTCCCATCGTCGGGACCATGATACAGGAAACCTATCAGATACACAAGCAGATACTTGTATATGTCTTAAAAGCTGGTATACTGTTAAATGCTTGAGAGGGGTGAAATACATGGAAACACAGGTTCGATATTTGATCATCGGCGGCGGTACGGCGGGGCAAAGCGCCGCGCAGGCCATTCGCAGCATGGACGCGGAAGGACGTGTTATGATTGCTGCCGGTGAAGAGGAGCTTCCCTATAACCGGCCCATGCTGACCAAGCTGTTGGAGCAGGACATCCCGCGGGATAAGCTGCTGATCAAAAAGGAAAGCTGGTATCAGGAAAAAAAGATCGATATTCGCACCGGGCTGAAAATCCTTTCCATCGATCCGCAAAAACACTCGGCGGCTGCCATGAACGGCGAGACCATTATTTTTGATAAGCTGATATTCGCTGCCGGCGCATCATGTTTTGTTCCGCCCATTCCGGGGGCTGATCAGAGCCATGTATTCACCGTCAGAACGACCAAAGATGTACGGCGCATCAAAGACCGCCTTCCCGCAGTCCGGCACGCCGCGGTGATCGGCGGGGGCGTGCTGGGCCTTGAAATTGCGTGGTCGTTAACCCGGTATGGCATTGCGGTTTCTGTGATCGAGCAGGGGGAGCGCGTGATGCAGCGCCAACTGGATCAAGACGCTTCGGCTTTGATGCTCAGCGCCATCGAAAGCCATGGAACAAGATTTTTAACGTCCTCCGGCGCAAAGGAAATTACAGAAAAGGGCGTTATTCTGCTGAACGGAACGGAGATCCCCGCCGATATGGTGATGATATCGACCGGTATTGTAAGCGCTACCGGGCTTGCCAAAACCATACCGGGCATTGGTATCGGCAGGGCCATACAGGTCAATGAATATATGGAAACGGGCGTTGAGCATATCTATGCCTGCGGCGACTGTGCGGAATTGAACGGGCGGGTATTCGGCCTGTGGCAGCCGTCGGGCCAGATGGGCCAAACGGCGGGCCGGAATGCGGCGGGGGACAGGCGAGCGTTTGAAGCGCAAGCGAATCCCATGCTGTTCAACGGATATGAAACATCGCTGTGTGTTGTCGGGGATGCGGGGTATGGCCAAGGCGATTATGAGACGGTGACCCTTGTAAAAACAGAAACCGAGTTGGAAAAGCTGTGGTTCCGGAACGGATTGCTGGCCGGCGCGGCGATGGTGGGCGACACAAAAAAATCCGCCTTCTACAAGAAAGCGGTATCGGAGCGCAGGGCCAAAGAAAATCTGCCGGGCTGAAATTATGCGTCCTTGTTCTCGTAAGCCCGGCAGATGCAATACTTGGAAATGGCGCTCCTTGTGGACCAGCCGGCGGCGCTGGACAGCATATCGCTGATATAACCTGGCAGAACGCGGTTGAACTTGACTTCCAGTATCATTTCATCACGCGGGAATACCGGCAGGGTCGGCAAGGCAGGGTTAAACATATCGTCGGAAAACAGCCCCGTTCGCAGCTGCTTATCGAATGTGATCCGAATATCCTCGGCGGGGTGCAGGTATGCTTCCCGCACATAGTCCACAACGACGGCCGGCCTCAACAGGTGCAGCCGCATTTCTCTGTACACGTCGCGCAGAAGACCGGAGGATGTGTTTTCAAGCCCCGTCGGGTCGCCGGCAATCATCTGATCGGCCACGTCGCGTGAAATGCGCTCGGAACGCTTGGAAATGTATACATCGTACTTGCTTTTGCACTCCATACGGATCATACGATCCGACAGGTTGTAAATGCGGATACGGTACTTGTCCCGGTTGCTGACGCCGCTGATTTTATCATGGAACGCAGTATCATACAGCGTATCAAAATAAAGGGAGCGGATGTGATACTCATTGTTTTCATCGGCGTTCGGATCGGGATGAAGGGTGTGCATCAACAGCCGTGACAGCACCTGATACTGCGCCTTGCTGATGTAGTATTTTTGCTCATGTCGGAGATTGATGGGCATACGCAGCCTCAGAAAGCAGCTTCATTCTGGCAGGAAACAAGCGTTGCATCATGTACGCCCGCAATATCCAGCACGTGGCTGACCACATCGGAACGCTGGCTAAGCTGCATTTCAACCGTCATTTCAGCGCCGGAACGTGTGACGGTCTTGGAGCGCACACGGTAATGCTTGACACTGCGATGCAGCTCGGCATCGATTTCCTGCTCGGCGATGGGGTCAAAATGCACCACCAGCAGATAGCTTTCGCTGGTGCGCAGGCGGGCAAAGGATATAGCCAGCATCACCATGGCGATGCCGCCCAGCGCGATCAGCGCCGGCAGGTAGTATTTGGAGCCTATAAATATGCCCATGGTAATGGCCCAGAACATATAGGCGGTGTCGATGGAATCCTTGACGGCAGTTCTGAAACGCACAATGGAAAGCGCGCCCACCATGCCCATGGACAGGGCGACGTTTGTGCCGATCGCCATGACGACGGAAGAGGTGACCATCGTCAGCATGATCAGGGTAACGGAAAAAGAGGGATTGTAAAGTACGCCGCGATACGTCTTTTTATATACCAGCGAAATGATGATGCTGGCAGCCAATGCAAACAGCAGCACCAGCAAAATATCCATGGGGCGGAACTGGCTGAACTGCTCTTCCCACCAGTTGCTGGCAATCAGCTGCTGTTTATTGGTGATAACTTCCTGAGCGACCTGAGCGAGCAAAATCATTCAAATGCCTCCATGCACATAAATTCCATCCTATTATACAGCAAACCTTATCTTTGTCCAGTGCTTCTTGCAGCAGTCAATAGCTTTTACGGCGAAAAGGATTGAATATGCAAACTGTTTATGGTATTCTTCCATTGTGGAGGATACGGGATGAACAACCTGCTAAATGCCTGTCCGCATATCGTTTTTGATATCGGCAACGTACTGCTTGCTTTTGCCCCCCAGCGCGCGTTGGATCAGCTGGTGCCATCGGAAGATCACGCGCTGTTTCAGCGGTTCGTCTTATCCGGTCCGGAGTGGGTTATGCTGGATCGCGGCGATATGAACAACGCTGAGGCGGCGCAGGCCATTTGCCGCAATGCGGAAATGCAGGGCAGGGAAGATCAGGTTCTGGAATTTCTGAACGGTTTCCCGGCCACCATGGAGGCGCTGCCCGCCTCAAAAACGTTGGATCGGCTGCATGCCATGGGCAAGAGCGTATATGTGTTATCCAATTTTCATGCGGAAGCGTTTCAGAAAGTGACGATGCTGAATCCGTTTTTTGAAAAGCTGGACGGCAAAATCATCTCCAGCCATGTGCACTGCTTAAAGCCGGAGGCGTTGATCTATCAGCTGCTGCTAAAAAAGTATGGCTTATCAGGCAGACAATGTCTGTTTCTGGATGATGTCAAAGAAAATGTGCTGGCGGCCAGCGCACAGGGCATGAATGCGATCGAGTATACATCTTTTGATCAAATCATCGACATGATGCATGAATAACCTGTATCCATCCGTTATATAGGTGGATGTTACAAAGTGAGGGGGAAACGGCATGAAATATAACCGAGTCGTACGGTATGCGGCCTTAGCAGCGATATTGGCGGCAGCGCTCTGCCTTTCGGGCTGCGTTTCCAACCCCGACGATGCGGGGAATCATAACAACGGCGGTCAGGCCAGCAATTTGCCGCCTTTTCCGGTCGTGCCGACGGAAGCGGCGCCGACGGAAGCGCCAAGCAGCACCATACAGTCCATTTTGACGCCGCAGCCTTCCGCGTCTGCGCAGACACCGGCCCTTCCTTGGGGGAATACCAGCGCGCCCGGCTCGTTTGTAACGCCGACCGCATCTTCCTTTACCATCGTAACGCAGATGCCGACCAATACGCCTGCGCCCACAGCGACCGTCTATGTGCTGAAAGTGGGCAGCAAGGGGCAGGATGTGCGTAAACTGCAGCAGCGCCTGCGCGAGCTGGGCTATTATCATGGCGCTGCCGACGGTGATTTTGGCAAGGGCACGGAGACAGCCGTGAAGAGCTTCCAGTCCCAAAATGGGCTGACAGTCGACGGCAAGGTCGGCAAGGCGACGTTCAACAGGATTTATTCGGCAAATGCCAAAAAGATCAAGCCGACACCAAAGCCTACGCCCAAGGCTACGGCGGCGCCCAAGATCAACGAAAACATTTACCTGCGGCGCGGCGATACCGGACGAGAAGTGACGCGCATGCAGGCCCGCTTGATCGAGCTTGGTTATCTGACCGGCAAAGCCACAGGCACATTTGACAGCGCCACCGAAAAAGCGGTATACGCTTTTCAGAAGCGCAACGTTTCCTATTCGGACGGCGTTGCCGGCCCCATGACGCTAAAAGCGTTGTATTCTTCCAATGCGCGCCGTACAACGTCTTCCAGCGGCGTAGTGGGGACCTCGCTGCGCAAGGGGATGACGGATTCCGCTTCAGTGCGCAACATGCAGGCGCGCCTGAACAGGCTGGGCTATTACAGCGGCACCATCGACGGCAACTTCGGTCAGGGCACGGAAGCCGCCGTAAAAGCTTTTCAGGCCAATAACAGCCTGGTTGCCGACGGCGTTGCCGGGGAAAACACCCTGAATAAGCTGTACAGCGACGGCGCGCGCTCTGCGCGCACCTCGGCAACGTCCGCGCCAAACAGCGGCAGAGTGACGCCGATTCCCAAGGCGACGCCCGTCGCCAACTACATCAACGTAACGCCCGCGCCGAACAACGAATATGTGACGCTGCGCGAAGGCAACAGCGGCGTTTTGGTTCGCAACCTGCAGCAGGCGCTGCGCGATCAGGGCTATCTGTCCACCTCGGTTGACGGCAAGTACGGCGCAGGCACGGTGGACGCCGTGACACGCTTCCAGCGCGACAAGGGCCTGTCGCAAGACGGCGTTGCCGGCCCTGCGACGCAGCGCGTGCTGTTTGAGGGGAATTATCCGGTCGGTTCGTAAAATCCGTTTGCAAATGATGCGGATGCTCTTGCGGCATCCGCTTTTTATGGGAGGAGACATGCCCCTGTTACAAATTTTGATGATCGGTGTCAGCCTCTCCATGGATGCGTTGGCCGTTGCGCTTTGCAAGGGCGCTTGTATGCGCAGAGTAAACCTGAAGCAATGCCTGCTGATCGCCCTGTTTTTCGGCGCGTTTCAGGCCTTTATGCCGTCGATCGGATGGCTGATCGGCTCCAAATTCCGCCTTTACATTGAAGCGTTTGACCATTGGATCGCTTTTATCCTGCTGGCGCTGATCGGGGGCGCGATGATCCGAGAGGGCATGGAAAACAGGGAAGAGGACGTCTGCACCGTATTGACCGTGAAAGAACTGTTTGTATTGGCTGTCGCCACCAGCATCGATGCCCTGGCGGTGGGCGTCGTGTTTGCCATTGAGAAGGTAGAAATACTTGTGCCCGCGGTGTCCATCGGGGTCATCACCTTCAGCCTTTCTCTGCTGGGCTCACTGATTGGAAACCGGGCCGGAGAAAAATTCAAGAATAAAGCGCAGCTTGCGGGCGGCGCTGTATTGATTCTGATCGGGGCTAAAATATTGCTGGAGCATCTTGGCGTGCTGGCATAAGGAGGCGCATAGGCTGCTCGACGCATAGCCTGCGCATTAAACCGGCCGTTCGTTCCTCGCTGCCGAGGGTGGAAAAGAAACCGGCCAGTTTTTTTTGCATGGCGCTATGTGCGGCCAGCCCGGCAGCGCAAGTCGTGCCCGAAACAATGCCCATGCAGTGATGAAGCAGGCTGTGCTGCGACAGGACGGAGGCCTGCCGTATCAGCTCGCCTGATCCGTA
>CAZFUT010000002.1:0-64985 GCA_964522425.1 uncultured Oscillospiraceae bacterium | reverse complement strand
GCTACATCCTGAAGCCCGATGTGCCGGAGTTTCGGGCGCTGCCCGAAGCGGAGCACTTGACGATGCTGATGGCGGCGCGGGCGGGTTTATCGGTGGTGCCGAGCGCGTTGATCCGTTTGGAAGAAGGGTATGCCTATCTGACCCGGCGGGTGGATCGTGTGCAGGATAGGGACCATGTGCATTTGCTGGCGATGGAGGATTTTTGCCAGCTGGATATGCGGCTGACCGAGGACAAATATCGAGGCTCGTATGAGCGTTGCGCCAAGGTGATCAGGCGGCATTCCGCCCGATTGGGTTTGGATATGTCCGAACTGTTCCTGCGGCTGGTGTTTTGTTTTTTGACCGGCAACTCCGATATGCACCTGAAAAACTTTTCCCTGCTTGAAACCGCCCCGGAAAGCGGGCAATATGTGCTGTCTCCCGCTTACGATCTGCTGCCGGTCAACGTGATCATGCCCGAGGATCGGGAAGAATTCGCTTTGACCATGAATGGCAAAAAAACGAATCTGTGGCGCAGGGACTTCCTGACTTTTGCCGGGGAAAGCGGTATACCGCGCAACGCCGCGGAAACGATGATCCAGAGGATGATGGGCTTTATGCCCAAGTGGATGGTTATGATAGAGGATTTCCCCCTGCCTTTGGATATGAAAACGGCTCTGATCGCTTTGATGCGGGAGAGGGCAGAGCGATTGGGACAGGCCAAGGGGCACAGGCTGAACGATTCCTGAAAACCATGGATGCTGTTGCCTGCTGCCGGCAGAATATGCGGCCTGCCGACGACGGGATGCCGGGGCAAGCGATATTGTTTTACCAGAGAATAAGAAAATCCAGACAACAAAGGAGCAATATGATGGACGCGCGGCTTATACTGCATATCCCCACAGAAGAAGAATTGGCGTACAGGCGCTTTCTGATCGCCGATGAAGCCACTATGGCCTACAACATGGGCTATGGCGATAACGGCACGGGCACTTATCACCATACGCCGGAGCAGGCGAAAGGATGGTACCGCTACTGGATGGACGAGGGGAATTATTACGCCTATGTGGTGCGCTCGTCGGACAATGTGCCGGTGGGGGAGGTGAGCATCCATTTTCCCGAAAGCTATCCGCGGGAAAAGGGCATAGGCTGGATCGGCGTCGTCATTCAGGCGGACTGCCGCCATCAGGGCTATGGCGAAGAAGCGCTGCGGCTGCTTGTGCATCAGGCGTTTCATGTGCTGGGGCTGCGCAAACTCCTGGACGATATCCCTCTGGAGCGCGCTTCGGCCATCCGAATGTTTGAGCGCGTGGGCTTTCGGAGGAACGATACGGACGGCGTGATGGAATTGATTCGAGCCTAAGCGCGCGTGACGGAATGGCGGGTGGGGAATGGAAAAAAACAGCAAGACAGACTGAAATGTGAGGGGGTGATGATGTGAACGAATCGGAGTGTTATAAAGAGCTTGGCATACTGACAAAAGACAGAGATAGGTGGGAAGAGAGCATTCCGTATGTCTCCAACTTTCTTACCTATGAATCAGTAAAAATACAGGCAAAGGTACTCTGGCTGATTGGAGAAATTGGTCTTGTTCATCCTCTGTCAGTGCAGGACGCGGTTCCTGCAGTAGCTTCCTTCTGCGGCAGTCCCGTGCCGCTTTTGCGAGAGCGTTCGGTTAACGCCCTTGGCAGAATCGGACGAGGCAGCTTTCATGTGATTGAGCCCTATTGGGCTGATTTGTTTCGTTTTGCTTCTGACACAGAAGCGAAGGTCAGGCTGAGTTTTATATGGGCATCAGAAAACATCGCCACAAACACACCAGACATTTATAAGGAGTATATGCCGGTATTTGAGAAACTGTTGTATGATGTGGATGACAAGGTGAGGATAGAAGCGCCGGAAATCTTCCGTGTTCTCGGTAAACGCAGACCGGAGTTTGTCAGGCCCTTTGTGGAACAGCTACAACAAATATCGGAAACCGACGATAACCATGTCGTAAGAATCCACTGTTTGGGCGCAATTAAGGCGACGGTATCGAAGCAAATATAAAGTACATGAACGGGTGAAACATTGTGCCGAGGTACCTGCGGGGCTGTATTGGAAGGGGCTCTAAGAAGGCCTAGGTGTTCAAGAATCGGTTTGCGGAGGGGAACCAGTATGCTTCATTTGAAGAGAATCAACAGAAAAAATGTTTGGGATATCCTCAAACTGAGGGTGGCGGCGTCGCAGAAAAGCTTTGTTGCGGCCAATGATGCCAGCATCATCGAAGCTTACACGACGATAACCGTCAACGGCCATGCGCTTCCCCTGGGCATCTATAATGACGAGACGCCGGTCGGCTTTTTAATGATAGGCTTTGATGTGGACGATGATTGGGACGATGCGCCGAAAATCGCAAGGGGCAATTACAGCCTCTGGCGGCTGATGATCGGTGAAGCTCATCAACAGAAAGGATACGGAAAAGCGGCTGTTCAGCTTGCCTTGGATTTTATCAGGACGATGCCTTGGGGCAAGGCCGAATACTGCTGGCTGTCCTATGAGCCCGAAAATGAAGTTGCCCGAAAGCTGTACAGTTCCTTCGGTTTTGCCGAAACCGGTGAAATGGATGGAGAAGAACGGATTGCCGTGTTAAGGCTGTGAGAAAAATCCCGGGTTTTACGGTGGATCGGATCATCGTCCTGCGAAGCGGCCTTTGTGAGACTCTCACCAGATGAAATCAATGAGTGGATTAAAGATAAACCTGAATGGACAGCGATTTGTCCTTATTGTGGAATTGATTCAGTTATAGGAGAATCTATAGGGTATCCATTGACGGAGGAATCACTAAAAACTATGCGTGAAGTATGGTTTGAATGAATTTGTGTAACAAATCCCGGCTTGCACATAACGATATAAGAACATACACGGAGGGTGATATGGGGCTGTTTGACAGGTTCAAAAAAAAAGAGAATGCCTTGCAGGAAAAATACAAAGAGAAATGGCCGTCGTTATCCCCTGCGCAGGGGAATAATCGAAGGAACGACGCGGACGGTGTGATGGAATTGAAGGGAGAGAGGAGGGGATGATCGTATGCATATAGAACTGTCCCGATTTCGCGTCCGAAAAGGCAAGTCGGACGCGGTAGACAGATGGATGAGGTTTTTAAATGAAAACATGGATGACGTTCTGCTTACTTTAGACGGAGAAAAAATGTATATCGAAACGATTTTCAGAGAAAAATGCGATGATGCGGAGTATCTTTATTGGTACTCCATTCAAGGGGACAATGGCATCAAAGTTGAACAATCGCATTCCTGGATAGACAAAAAACACCTTGAATACTGGAATGAATGCATAGATGAAGACGGCCATGCAGACATGTCCATGCAGGTTTCCATGATTCCGCGGCATATAGCGAGGCTTATGAACGAATACGGAGCGTTTGAAAACGAAACAGATATAGGGCCAAACTTTGCCTTATAGGAGGCATCCGTTTGATACGGAGGCCGTAAAGAGGTTCAAAAAGGCGCCTCGGGGAAGGGCCTTATCGGTTCTGCCCGGGCTGATGGAAGGGCCGAAAGATTATATCCCCCCGCGCCGTTTGTTGGCCGAATCCCGAGCTTGTCAGCCTTCGTTTTCCCCCATAGCCTCCAGATACGCCCGCGCCTTATCCAGCGCGCCGCCATTCAGTGCCTTGCCCTGCGCAAGGTCTTTTCTGCCGCCGCCCTGCGCGCCCGTATGGCGCAGCAGCGCGCTCATGTCAAGCGGAAGGCCGGTGGCGCAGGCGAAGGCCAGCAGGGTATCTTTTGGGGACTCGGCGGCCAGCAGGGCCACCATGCCCTCGTTCTGCGTAAGGGACAGGGCCAGGTCTTTAAGCGTCTGCATATCCATCGCGCCCACCTCGGCGGCGATGTAGCGGCCAAGGGCGAAGGGGCGGGCGGCGCTTATAAGCCGTTCGGCCTGCGCGCGGGCCTTTTCTTCCTGCATGGTTTTGAGCGCCGCCTTGAGGGCGGCGTTTTCATCCATCATGCGGGTAACGGCACTGACCAGCGTATCGCAGGAGGCGGACAGCAGCCGCCCCGCACCCGACACGGCCTCGTGGCAGGCAAGCACATAATGAAGCGCGCGCTCGCCCACCACAAAGGTGACGCGCATAAATCCGCGCGCGGGCGCGGTGGACAGCACCTTGATCAGCCCCATCTGCCCGGTGGACGAAGGATGGGTGCCGCCGCAGGGCACCATTTCAAAATCGCCCGCGGCGACGACGCGCACATGCTCCGTCACTGTGGAGGGCTTGCGAAGGGGCAGGGTTTTCAGCTCTTCGGGCGAAGGGAACCAGCAGCGGATGGGCGCATCCTGCTGGATGCGGCGGTTGACCAGCGTTTCCAGCTCCGCCGTTTCTTCGGGGGAAAGGTGGGCCTTTTCGTCTGGCATTTTGACGTCGATGGTGCTGGTGTCCGCGCCCACATGCAGCCCGCGCGTGACGCCCTGAAACAAACGCCAGATGCAGCCCGCCAGCAGGTGCTCGCCGCCGTGCTGCTGCATGTGATCCCACCGCCGCGCCCAGTCGATTTCGCCCGATACGGTGTCGCCTACGCTCAGCGGCGCATCCGTTCGGTGCCACACGGTATCGTTTTCCACCGTGACGTCGGTCACGGCAAGGCAAAGCCCGCTGGCCCGCAGCACGCCCGTATCATGGGGCTGGCCGCCCGATGTGGGGTAGAAGGCGCTGCGGCTCAGCGCGATATCATACCCGCCCTGCGCCTTACGGCAGGCGGTGACGGCGGCGTCAAATTGTTTTAAGTAGGGTTGGTCGTAGTACAGTCTTTCTGTGAAGAATCTTTCTGTCATCAGTGCCTCCAAATGATTGCATAGACAAATCCCCGCGTGCGCCGCGGGGATCATCGCTTACTTTTTCTTTTTCAAATGCGGGAAGGCCTTTTCCAGCGCGGTTTCACGATCGTCTTCCTTGGGGGCGGCGGCCGGGGCTTCTTCCGGGGCGTCCTGCTCGGGCTCGTCCGTTTCGCGCTTTTCCACGGGCTTGACCCTGCGGGCAATCAGCGCGCTGATTTCGTACAGCACCAGAATGGGGGTGAGCAGCAGCAGCTGGCTCACCACGTCGGGCGGCGTCAGAATGGCGGCCACCACGGCGGCGCCGAGGATGAAAAACTTGCGCTTTTCGGCCATGCCCTTGCCCGTTACCTTGCCGTGCCGCGCCAGCATGTAGATCACGGCGGGCAGTTCAAACATGAGGCCAAAGGGCAATACGAACGACAGGGTAAAGTTGAAGTATTCTTCCACCGACCACATGGGCGTGGCGACACCGGTGTTGGCTTCGTAAAACAGGTCTACCGCAAGAGGAAAGACCACCGCGTACGAAAACGCGACGCCGAGGAAGAACAGCCCGATCATCGTCAGGAATACGCCGAGGAAGACCCGCCGCTCGCGCTTATAGAGCGCCGGGCTTACAAACGACCATATCTGCCAGATGGTGACGGGCATACTGACCACCGCCGCTGCGACCAAAGCCGTCTTGAATTGCATCATCAGCGATTCGGATACCCTTGTCGCAATGACGGCGATGCCGCGCTGGTACACGGGCTTTAACACAAAGTTGATCAGCGGGGGCATGAAGAAATAGAAGATGATCAGAAAGCACACCACCAAGGCGGCGACGATGACGACCACCATCCGCCGCATGGCGAGCAGGTGCTCCGCGATCATCTGTTTTTTTAAAGCCCGATCCTGTTTTGACTGCGCTGCCGGCATGGAAAGGCTTAGGCTTTCGGCTCGGAGGAGCTGCCGTCTTCCTTCTTGTCTTCGCCGCCCACTTCGTTCTTAAACTCGCGGATGCTCTGTCCCAGCGCCTTGCCCACGCCCGACAGCTTCTTGCCGCCAAAGAGCACCAGTGCCAGCACCAGAATCAATACGATTTCCAAAACGCCCAATCTCATGGTTTACTCTCCTTTTTTCATTTCCGCCGCATGTCTGGCGTCGGTGATTGCCTGATCGACATCCTGCTGCGCCTTGCGCAGTTCCACCGACGGGTCGGCGGAGCGCAGGGTATCTTTCACTTCTTTTTCCATCTTCTTCAGGTCTTCGATGGTGTCGTCCAGCTCCATCTCCTGCTTAAAGTCGTCGAACATATTGCGCAGGAAACGCACGCCGCGCCCGAGCGCCCGCGCTACCCTGGGCAGGTCTTTCGGGCCGACGATGATGAAAGCGACCAGAAGGATCAGAATGACTTCGGAAAACCCAATATTAAACATCCTTTTCCTCCCTTTCAGTGTGCCGGTGTATTGTATCAAACCGGGATGGGTTTGTAAAGCTGCGGCGCAGACAGCGCCAGGGCCATCGCTTGCGAAAATTAGGCTTCCGACGGAACGGCCGGAGCGTAGGACCCCCCCGGGCAGAGCGCAGGCGTTCGGAGGCCATGCTGCCGGAAAAGGAAAAGAAAGCGCTTTTACAGAGCCTCGGGAGCGAAGCGCCCTCCGCCTCATGATGTTGCCGGGGAGCCTGACGGGCGTCGATGAAATCGGATATTGTGAAAGCAGGAAAACAGCTTAGGCATGAGCCTGATTGTATAAGGCCTGTATTTCAGGGGGCAGCTTGTCGGGCAGCATCGCGCCAATTCGATCCTCGTTTCCATCCTGAATTGCCGTATCATAATACCAGCATTTGTATTTGAGCATATTCAGCGTTCTCCGGAGCCTTTGCAGCTCTTCTTCAACAGCCGCTTTTCGGGTTTCAAACAGCTGCCTGCGTTGGACGTAGGTCGCGCTTCCCTCGACAGTCCACTCCATAAACTGCTTGATGTCCCTGATCCCCAGCCCCGACGCTTTCAGGCATTCGATTACCCGCAGCGCCTCTATTTCCTGATCGCTGAATTTCCGGATGCCGGACTGCCGCTCCATACCGGGAAACAGGCCCTCCTTATCGTAGTATCGAAGGGTGGAAACGGGCAGATGGAACATTTTGGAAACCTTTCCGATCGTATACATCAATCATTCCTCCGTTTTTGATATTGGCGCTTGACCTAAAGCCAGGTTTATGGTTTACAATGCTGATTGTACCACGGTGCGGCGGAAACAGCAATCTTGTTTGAGGAGGACTCCGGTTATGATGAAGCCGGAAGCATTAAAGAAATGATGATCATTCCCGGCGCGGTGCATACCGACCTGTATTACAAGCTCGATGCGATTCCCTTTGATAAGATTCAGCGCTTCTTTGAACAGCATCTCAAGCAAGCGGAAGGGGGAAACCCATGAAGAAATTCCTTTCATTCTGCCTGTGCCTGCTGATGGGATGTACCGTATGCGGTTCTGCCATGGCGGCCGCAGAGCGTGCTCCAACGATCTATGCGGTTATCGGTGAAAGCGTTCTGCCCATCATGCCGGATGAGAACGCGTCGGCGCAGGCGTTTGTTGAACTGCTCCGGGAAGGCGATCTGACGGTTGAAATGCATGATTATGGAAACTTCGAGAAGGTCGGTTCCCTTGGCGCTTCCTTGCCCCGGAACGATACCCGGATCACCACGGAGCCGGGAGATGTGGTGCTGTATCAGGGGAACCGGATCACGATCTATTATGACGTAAATTCATGGAACCTTACCAGACTTGGCAAAGTGCGGAATTCAAGCCGGAATGCGCTGAAAGCGATGCTGGGCGAAGGGGATGTCACGGTGCGTTTTTCGCTGACGCCGCCAACGGAAAACGCATATCCTGCTTTTGATTTTGAAAAACGGGCTGTTCTGCTCAACAGCGGCTACGCCATGCCCATCATCGGCCTTGGTACCTGGACGCTGGACAACGATCAGGCGGAAACGTCCGTATACGCGGCGTTGAAATGCGGGATGCGGCTGATCGACACGGCCAGGTACTACGGCTGTGAGACGGGCGTCGGCAGAGGGCTTCGGCGCGCCATGGACGAAGGGATCGTGGCGCGCGAGGACGTGTTCATCACCAGCAAAATCATGCCCTCCGACTACGAGCGGGCAGCGCAGGGGATCGACGATTCACTGCGGGATCTGGGCCTTGCATACGTCGATCTGATGCTCATCCATCAGCCCGGCCGGAACGATGAGGCTGTGTATCGCGCCATGGAGCAGGCGGTGCGCGACGGCAAGGTGCGCTCCATCGGCATCTCCAACTACTATACGCGCGAGGCGGTGGAGGAAGTTCTGTCCTATGCGGACATCATGCCCGCGGTGATCCAGAACGAGAACCATCTGTATTATCAGAATACGGACCTGCAGGCATATGTCAGCCGATACGGCATCGTCATCGAAGGCTGGTATCCGTTCGGGGGACGCGGCCATACCGCGGAACACTTCGGCAATGAAACCGTCGTCCGTATTGCGGATGCGCATGATAAATCGCCTGCTCAGGTCATCCTCCGCTGGCAGCTGCAGGCCGGGTTCATCGCCATACCCGGCTCATCCAATCCGGATCACATCGCCGAGAATTACGATATTTTTGATTTTGAACTGACGGAAGAGGACATGGAACGGATGAAGGAAATCAACCGTTCGGAACGCTATGAAAACTGGTGAGGAGGTGCGTGATGAAAAAACTGTCTGTAATCCTGCTTGCGCTGCTGCTGTGCGTCGCGGCGCTCCCTGCCGCGGCGGCGGAACATGAGGAGGCTGCGCCTGCAAGCCCTATCCTCGTCGTCTACTTCTCCGCTACCGGCAACACCAAGGCCGTGGCCGAGAATCTGCAGTCGGTGCTGGGCGCGGATATCTTTGAGATCATCCCGGAAGTCCCCTATACCGACGCGGATCTGGACTGGCGCGACGCGAAGAGCCGTTCGTCCCTTGAAATGAACGACCCCGACGCGCGGCCCGGCATCGCGGGCGAGCTGCCGGATATGAGCGGCTATGACACGGTGCTGATCGGTTACCCCATCTGGTGGGGCGAGGCGCCGCGCATCGTCACCCATTTTGTGGAGAAGGCGGATTTGAGCGATAAGACCGTCGCCGTGTTCTTTACCTCAGGCTCCAGCGGCCTTGGCAGCAGCATGGCGAACCTGGAACAGCAGGCGGGCGCGGGCACATGGCTGTCCGGCCGGCGCTTCACGTCCGGCGCCACGGCGGAGGAACTGCACGACTGGGCGGCGGCTTTGGGCATTGTCCCTTAAGCCGCACGCGATACACAGGAGGAACCATATCCCGTGTGGTGGTACAGGAAGCCGTCCGTTATCGACAGCTTCCTTGAGGCGTATGATTTCACGGGGAAAAAGATCGTGCTTTTTGCCACCTCAGGCGGCAGCGGCATCGGTGGGGAAGCCCCTGCGCGGGCGGCGGAAATCACCAAGGCGGATGTGGCGTCCGGGAAACGTTTCCCCGCAAACACGCCGTCAGACGAACTGAAGGCATGGGCCGAACAATACTGACCGGTAAGAAGAATGCAAAAAAGCGGAATTCGAAGAAGCCGTTACTTCCGCAAAAAGTACGCTGACCGCGGAGCTCGGCCTGCCGGAGCATGAAGAAGCCCTGATGGCGATGGACCTGGGGCATGCCGTCGATCTTTGATGAGCGGGCCTGACGGTCAGGGTCCCTATCTTTGCGGGACACGCGCGCATAACCGTATTTTTTCATCGGATCGCCCGCCTTCTTCCTTCCCATAAACGAAGGAAGAAGGCGGGCGATCGACGCTTTGCGTTGGATACGAAGCTTGTTTAAGCCGCATCGGCAGCCGAATGCGCGCGTGGAGCGTCGGCGCCGTGGGTGGCATTGCGCTTACTTATCGGGCGGGTTATCCTTGGGAATATAGGTATAGCGCGCGACCAGGCGCGGGATGGTGTTGTACATGCCGTAGGCATCGGCATAGATGGTGTAGCGCTTGCCCAGCTCCCACGTTCTTTTGGTCTGGTTTTCCAGCATCACCCGAAGGGGAGAACTGGTTTTGCCGTCGCCCGCGTCGACGATGACCAGCTGCGGGCGGTCGGAAACGATCTCTTCCACCGTCCCGGTCACCAGATAGACCTGTGTTTTCTCGATGCGCTTGGACAGGTTGGCCAGGAGGTCGGCATAGCCGAAACCGTCGTTGAGCGCCCAGGCCTTGGTGGTGTAGTTGTTGGGGTTGGGCAGGTAGTTGACACGGTACTCGATGACGGTGCTGTTTTTGCCGGGATAGTCCGCCTGAATGCGGATGATGTTTTCGCCGTAGCGGTCAAAGATGGCGTTGAAGTTGAACGCGCCGCGGGTGGCAAGCTCGTCGGTGTTCAGCTTTTCGTGCGGCGTGAGCACCGTTAAGGTGGCCCCGGCGCGGGTGGTGCCGTAAATGGGCATCCTGTCGCGGCTGCTTTCGTCGCCGGTGGTGGCGGCAAGGTCCAGCGGGATGTCCTGCACGGCGCGGTGTATGGTCAGCGTGATGGAATTCATGCGGTAATACTGGCTGCGCACCGTGATGGTGATCTTGTTGTCCCCGATGGGCTGTATGGGCGCGTTGTAGCTGATCAGACCGTCCTGCGTGTTGACGTAGGAGGAAAAGTCTTCGTTGTTGATGAATACCTGGCTGTTGGTCATCACCTTGAAGCGGATGTTGTACAGCGGCATGCTGGTGTCCACGTACGTAACGTCGGGGTTTAGCAGCGTCAGAGGGCTTTGGGGGATGCTGATCGTGTAATGCACCGGCGGCAGCGGCACCTGTTCGCCCGTTTCGGCGCGCACAAAGGGCGTCAGCGTGACGTCCATGGTTTCGGGCAGCCAGGAATCGGTGCGGTTCGGGTCTTCGACCAGATGGTCATACCAGATATGATCGGGCACCTGAAAGCTGGCGTAGCCCCCGGTGACCAGATAGCTCTTGCGCAGCTCTTTGACATAGATCTGCGTGCCCTCTCCGGCGGGAATGGAGACGGTGTGCGCGGCGTTTTCATCCAGCAGGGAAGCCGAGATCTGCACCTGCTTATCTTCCGGAACCACCTTTTCATCCAGCACCAGCGGCTTAAACAAAAAGAAATACCCCCCGGACAGCGCGGCAGCCGCCAGGAGCAGCAGGGCGAGCAGCGGCAGAAAACGGCGGATGCCGAACAGCCGCGCCCTTTTCATGCGCTTCTTGGGCAAAGTGATGGTGCCCGAAATGCGCTCCCTTTCCGCAAAACCGTCCAGCGTGCGGGCGTAGGAAGGCCCCTGGGTATAGCCGTCGTAGTCGATGCGCTCATCCCCGCGTACGCGATAGGGATCGCGCGAAACGGGGGCAGGGGGGAAGGCGCCGCCGCGCCGCGCGCCCGATACCTTGGTGCCGGTGGGCGCATAGCCGCGCCGCGCGCCCTCTTCCTTCAGCTGGCGCTGCAGCTTTTCACCGCGCTTTTTGCGGTCGTGAAAGCTGAGCATTTCGCGCGCCAGACGGTCCTTGGCATCGTCAGCGCGCGATTCAAAGCCCTGCTCATCCAGCGTGATGCGGATGGGCGTATCCTGCGGCTTTTCCGCCTTCTTCCGCTCCATTTCCTCGGCGGGCAGCGGATGATCGCGCATCGCGGCGGCGGGCAGCGGGGTGCCGCACTTAAAACAGCGTGGGAAAGAGGCCTGATTCCACTGGCCGCAGTTGGGGCACCTCATTTGTCGTCCCCCATTTTCAGGACGGCGATAAAGGCTTCGCTGGGCAGCTCGACGGTGCCGAACTGGCGCATGCGCTTTTTGCCTTCCTTTTGTTTCTCAAGCAGCTTCTTTTTGCGGCTGATGTCGCCGCCGTAGCACTTGGCAAGCACATCCTTGCGGACGGCCTTGACCGTTTCCCGCGCGATGATCTTGCCGCCGATGGCCGCCTGAATCGGGATTTCAAACTGCTGGCGCGGGATGACGTCGCGCAGCTTTTCGCAGATGGTGCGGCCGCGCGCGTAGGCTTTGTCGCGGTGAACGATCATGGTGAAGGCGTCGCAGATTTCGCCGTTGAGCAGGATGTCCATTTTGACCAGATCGCTCTCCTGATAGCCCTTCAATTCATAATCCAGAGAAGCGTAGCCGCGGCTGCGCGACTTTAATTGATCGAAAAAGTCGTAGATCACTTCGTTTAAGGGCATATCATAGGTCAATTTCACACGGCCGCCCTCAAACTGCATATCCTTAAAGACGCCGCGCTTTTCCTGGCAAAGCTCCATAAGCGTGCCCACATATTCCTGCGGGGTGAACATGGCGGCCAATACAAAAGGCTCCTTCATCAGGTTCAATTCGTTGGGGGAGGGCAGGTTGCCGGGGTTGTCTATGCGCAGGTATTCCCCGTTGGTCTTTTCCACCTCGTAAATAACGTTGGGCACGGTGGTGATGAGGTTTAAGTCAAACTCTCTTTCCAGACGCTCCTGTATGATCTCCATGTGCAGAAGCCCTAAAAAGCCGCAGCGGAAGCCGTAGCCGAGGGCGGCGCTGGTTTCAGGCTCAAACGCGAGGGCCGCGTCGTTCATCCGCAGTTTATCCAGCGCGTCGTGCAGCGCTTCATAATCGTTGCCGTCGGCGGGATAGATGCCGCAGTAGACCATGGGCGTCACCTGCTTGTAACCGGGCAGCGGAGATGCGGCGGGGCGCGCCGCGTCGGTGATGGTATCGCCCACCCGGGTATCGCGCACCTCTTTGATGGAGGCGGAGATATAGCCGACATCGCCCGCGCGCAGGCTGGCGGCGGGCATATAGCCGTTGCCCAAAAAGCCCACCTCCACCACGTCGAACTCGGCGCCCGTCTGCATCATGCGCATCCGCATACCGCTTTTGATGCTGCCCTGCATGATGCGCACGAAACAGATCGCGCCGCGGTAGTTGTCGTACACGGCGTCAAACACCAGCGCCTGAAGGGGTGCGTTTTCATCGCCCTTTGGCGCGGGCACGCGCTGTACCACGGCTTCCAATACATCGTCGATGCCGATGCCCATTTTGGCAGATACCAGCGGCGCGCCCCCGGCGTCCAGCCCGATCATTTCTTCGATTTCTTTGCACGCTTCCTCGGGGGCGGCGCTGGGCAGGTCGATCTTGTTGATGACGGGGATGGTTTCAAGGTCGTGCTCCAGCGCCAGATAGACGTTGGCCAGCGTCTGCGCTTCCACGCCCTGCGTGGCGTCCACCACCAGCAGCGCGCCCTCGCAGGCGGCCAGCGCACGGCTGACTTCGTAGGTGAAGTCAACATGGCCGGGGGTGTCGATGAGGTTCAGCTCGTACGTTTCCCCGTCCTTCGCCGTATAGAGCATGTGGACGGCCTTGGACTTGATGGTGATGCCGCGCTCGCGCTCCAGCTCCATGGAGTCAAGGATCTGCTCCATCATTTCGCGCTGCTCAAACACGCCGGTCTTTTCCAGTATGCGGTCGGCCAGCGTGGATTTGCCGTGGTCGATATGGGCGATGATACAGAAATTGCGGATTTTATTGAGACGGTCCGTCATGCTTCCTCCGTTTGCTGCGTTTGTTGATCCCAGTGCTGCTGCATCTGCTCGTTGAGCAGGTTGATGTTGCCGCATCCCATGGTGAGCACCAGATCGCCTTCGCGCCCGTTGCGCAGCAGCCACTGCTCGGCATCGTCAAAGCTGGGGGTCAGGTAGGCTTTTATGCCGCGGCTCAGCATCCCGTCCACCAGCATCCGGCTGCTGATGGTGCCGGGGTCTTTTTCCCGCGCGCCGTAAATATCGGTGACCAACGTGATATCGGCTTCTTTGGTGCAGGTAAGGTAAGAGGTAAAGAGGCTGATGACGCGGCTGTAGGTGTGCGGCTGCATCACGGCGATAATGCGGCGCTTTTGAAGCCGCGCGATGTCGATGGCGCTCTTCATTTCGGCGGGGTTATGGCCGTAGTCGTGGTACATTTTCATACCGTTTACAAAGCCGGTATGCTCAAACCGGCGGTGGGCCCCCACAAAGGCGTTGAGCGCGTCGGCGGCGGGCAGCATATCCCCGCCCAGCGCCTTGGCGCAGGCGACAGCGGTCAAGGCGTGCAGGACATTGAATTCGCCTGCGACGCGCAGGCGGATGTGCGCCATGGGTTCGCCGTGCAGCGCCGCGGTGAAGGAGGGGAAGCCCTCTTCGTCCGTGGTCAGATGGTCGATTGTCCAATCCCCGCTGCTCAGGCCGAACGTTTCCACGCGGCGGGGCAGCTTTTCGATCAGGCGCATCACGCGCTCGTCCTCGCGGTTGGCGATGACCAGCCCATCGGGCGGCAGCATGGACAGAAAGGCAAAAAAGGCTTCCTCCACATGCTCCATATCGCCGTAGCAGTCCAGATGATCTTCCTCGATGTTGAGCAGCACGATCACCGTGGGGGGCATATTCAGAAAAGAACGGTTGAATTCGCAGGCTTCGGCAACGAAGATATCCTTGCCGCCAAGGCGGGTGGAGCCGCCCAGCGCGTCCAGCCGCCCGCCGATGTGCACGGTGGGGTTCATCCCCATGCCCATGAACATCTGCGAGATCATGGCGCTGGTGGTCGTTTTGCCGTGGGTGCCGCAGATGCATACCGTTTCGCGGTAACCGCGCATCAATTGCCCCAGCAGCACAGCCCTTTCCATCTGGGGGATGTGAAGGCGCGCGGCTTCGACGCGCTCGATATCATCCTCCGCAATGGCGGCGGAATATACGATCAGCCGCGCGCCCGCAATGATCTCGGGATGATGGCCCACCGATACCGGGATGCCGCTTAGACGCAGGCGCTTTGCGGCGTGCGAATCGTTGGCGTCCGAGCCGGTTACGATATAGCCTTCCTTTTGCAGCATCTCTGCCAGCCCCGACATGCTGGAGCCGCCGATGCCGATCATGTGAACGCGCTGCCCGGCATAATCTTCTATCTGAGGGATCATCTTCGTTCCTTTCCCGTAATGTGTAAAAATAACCATGCATATTATACTGAAAAAGCATTCTTTAGGCAACATACTTGAAGGGATGGGCGGATGATGCTATACTACGCATACACAGTGGATGAGGTTTGCGGATATGACCGAAGAACAGGCGAAAGGCTTTTTACGTGATATCGCATCCGTCAGGGTGCTGGAAAACGAACCGATGGCGCGCCGTACCACCCTCAGGGTAGGCGGGCCCGCGCGCTTTTTTGTGATCCCGTCCGGTGAACATGAAGCGGCGGCCGTGCTGCGCGCCGCCCATGCGCATGCTTTGCCCGTGATGCCGCTGGGGCGCGGGTCAAACATCCTGATCTGTGACGAAGGGTTTGACGGCGTCATCCTGTACATGGGGGAGGAAATGGGCTCGGTCACGGTTGCGGGAAACCGCATCAGGGCAGGGGCAGGCGCGTCGCTGGCCGTTTTGGCCGGTGCGGCGGCGGGCGCGGGGTTGAGCGGGCTGCAGTTTGCGGGCGGCATCCCCGGCAGCGTCGGCGGCGGTACGGTGATGAACGCGGGCGCGTTCGGCGCTCAGCTGGCGAGCTGCATAGAATCGGTGCGCTGCCTGGATACGGGCGGCGATGTGCGGGAACTGTCCAACGAAGCAATGCACTTTTCCTACCGCCACAGCCGGGCGATGGAGGAAAATCTGATCGTGCTGTCCGCTGTCTTCTGTTTGGAGGAAGGGGACAGGGAGAGCGTTTACGCGCAGATGAAGGAATACGCCGCGTGCCGCCGGGAAAAACAGCCGCTCAGCTATCCCAGCGCCGGTTCTTTCTTTAAGCGGCCGGTGGGCCATTTTGCCGGCGCTTTGATCGAAAAGGCGAATCTCAAGGGCCTGACGGTGGGCGGCGCGCAGGTGAGCGAAAAACACGCTGGCTTCCTGATCAATATAGGCGGCGCGACGGCGCGGGATTTTTTGACGCTGAAGGACGAGGTGCAGCGGCGGGTGTTTGAATCCTCCGGCGTCCTTTTGGAGCCCGAAGTGCGCATTGTTTTACACGCATGAGCTTTGCAGGCGAAACCAGGCAGGAGATCGGCAAGCTGCCGCTGGAAAAAGACTGCTGTCTGGTGGCCGAACTGAACGCCCTGACCCAGTGCCTCGGCGCGCTGTCGCTGCACGGGGGCGGACAGATACAGCTTAAGTATGTGACGGAAAGCCTTGTCGTGGCCCGAAGGCTGCTGGTGCTTATGAAAAAAGGCCTGCATATGCAGGCGCGCACCGGCATCCAAAGGGAAAACCGTTTTGGCGGCAGGCTGGTGACTACGCTCTCCCTTTCCGCGGAGGATTCGCGGCATCTTTTGCGGCGGCTCAACGTCTTGAAGCAGGACGAGAGGGGTGAGGATGTTTTTCAGGGCGTGCCGCGGCGCATCGTGCGGCGCATCTGCTGCCGGCGTTCGTTTCTGCGGGGGATGTTTTTGGGCTGCGGCACCGTGATATCACCTGAAAAAGGCTATCATGCCGAGTTTTTGGTGGGGGATGAGCAGCGGGCGCGCTTTCTCATCCGCGTGCTGGCGCTGTGCGATATCGGGGCGTCGCTGTCTTTTCGCAGGCAAAAGGCCGTCGTATACATCAAAAGCGGGGAGATGGTGGCGCGTCTGCTGGCGACGCTCGGGGCGAACCGGGCGGTGCTGAAGATCGAAGAGGTGCGCACGCTGCAATCGGTCAAAAAGCAGGTGACGCGCGCCATGAACTGCGACCATGCCAACATGGGCAAGCAGTTGTCAGCGGCGGAAAAGCAGCTTCGGGCCATTACGCAAATTTCCAAAATGATCGGCCTGAGCGCCCTGCCTGACGAACTGCAGGCGCTGGCGCGGCTGCGCATCAGCCATCAGGAAGCGTCGCTGGAGCAACTGGGACAAATGATGGAGCCGCCGATCTCCAAATCCGGCGTACAGCACCGAATGAAACGGCTGACGGACATGGCGGCCGGTTTAACGATACCGATTCCAACCAATACAGTTGAGGAGGAACCATGATACAGCATCAGATCGACATACGTTTTACGCTGCCCATGGGCCGCGAACGCGCCATGAAGCTGGTCAGCGTGACCGACGCTTTTGCATCCGCCATATTCTTTAAGGGGCGCAACCTCAGCATCAACGGCAAGTCCATGCTGGGGCTGATGGCACTCAGGCAGAACGAAGGCGAACCGCTGCTGTTGGAGTGCGACGGCTATGATGAAAAAGAGGCGATGGAGCAGGTGCTCTCCACGCTGAAATCATACAGGAATGTTGACAAATTGTAATATTTTTGATATAAAATATAGGAAATAACAACGGGAAACCGCGCAAGATACCTGCGCGCCGAAGCGCAGAAAGGGTTGAAGGACATGGCGAACACGGAAAAGAGGGATCCTTACCGCAACTTGGTGAAGATCATGCTGGCGCTGCTGGTGCTGTTGGTGCTGCTGGGCACCGGCTATCTGGTGCTGGACAGCTATCAGAAGGGTGAACGCGCCAAGGCGCAGCAGCGCATCGACGAAGAAAACGCCCGGCTTGTCGAAAGCTACCAGCAGGCAGTGGCTGAACGGCAGAAAAAGATCGAAGAAATGGAAGTGGAAGGCCTGCCCGAGCCCAAGGCGTCCGGCTGGGACATCGTGGACGCCTCCGCTTTCCCCGTTGAATCGGGCCAAACGGTGACGACCACGCGCTTGGACGCTCTGACCGGCGGCCTGATGCTGCTGAACCGCTGGCACGAGCTGCCTGCCGATTTCAGCATGGCCGAGCAGATGCTGAAATCCGTCGGCGAAGTGACCAATTTTAAGGTGCCGGTGAAGGACCGCACGGTATCCCTGTTCCCCAAGGCGATCGAGGCATTGGAAGCCTTCGTCAATGATGCGAAAGCCGCCGGGCTGGAATACTACATCGTGCGCGAGGGCTACCGCAGCATGGCCACCCAGACCGATCTCTGGAACAAGGAGCTGGCCCGCCACCCCAACAGGGAGGGCGAAGGGCTGGTCGAAGCCGCCCGGCAGAAGGTGTCCTATCCCGGCACCAGCGACTACCAGTCCGGCTTAAGCTTTGAGATGGGCGTGTACAGCCGCGATGATTCGGTCGTCAATACAACGCCCTACCAGACCACCGATCAGGCCAAATACCTGAACGAAAACGGCTGGAAGTATGGTTTTGTTTTCCGCTTCCCCACGCAGGGATATCCCAGCGACGACACGGCGGATAAGAGCTATGTGACGGGCCTCAGCGGCAGCATCAGGATGGACGCCTATCGCTTTGTGGGCGTTCCCCACGCGGCCGTCATGAACCACCTGGGCCTGTGCCTTGAAGAGTATATCGATTACCTTGTGTCGCACCCGCACATCCTTGTCTATCTGGATGGCGCGCTTAAGTATGAGATCTACCGCATTCCGGAAACGGGCGCCGAGCAGGCGCACGACATCCCCGCCAACGCGGCAGACTTCTTCGTGTCCACCGACAACATGGGCGGCCTGGTCTGCGCGATCAGCTACTGACAGACACAGACAGCATTCATGAGCCCCTTGCAGCGATGCAGGGGGATTTTTTCATGGAAAAACGGGGCCGGTTCATGCCGACGCCACTATGCAAGGGAATGTTTACTCCGCGAACTCTTTCCGGCCGTTGCTCCACAGCTTTTTTTTCCATTGTTTGCCGGTTTCGGTGGCGGCAAGGCCGCCGAGCGCTGTTTCGCGCACGTTGAGCGGCATGGCGAGGCCGATCTGGTACATGGCGGAAATGACCTCGTCCCACGGCACCCGGCTTTCGATGCCCGCCAGCGCCATTTCGGCCGCCGTGAGGGCGTTGGCGGCGCCTGCCGCGTTGCGCTTGATGCAGGGCACTTCCACCAGACCCGCCAGCGGGTCGCAGGTGAGGCCCAGCATGTTTTTCATGGCGATGGCCATGGCGTGCGCCGCCTGACGGGGCGTACCCCCGGCCAGTTCCACCGCCGCCGCCGCAGCCATGGCGCTGGCTGAGCCGATCTCAGCCTGGCAGCCGCCCGCGGCGCCCGACACAAAGGCGTTGTTGGCCACGACATAGCCGACGGCCCCGGCGGTCATTAAGGCGAGCACCACGTCTTCGTCGGTTTTTTGCAGCCTTTTTTGCAGCGACAGCAGCACGCCGGGCAGCACGCCGCAGGAACCCGCCGTCGGCGTGGCGCAGATGATGCCCATGGAGGCGTTGACCTCGTTGGTGGCGATGGCATAGTTGACCGCGCGCAGAAAGGTGATGTCGGTCAGCGTCTTGCCCTTTGCAATATAGTCGTTCATGCGCCTGGCGTCCATGCCGGTCATGCCGGAATAGGAGGTAACGCCCCGTATGCCTTTTTCCGCGGCCTGCTTCATCACCTGCCAGGAACGCATCATTTCATTCAGAATATCGTCCCTGGTGCGGCCGCTCGTCTCCATTTCGCTGAGCAGCATGATATCCCATATGCGAAGACCCTTTTCTTCCGCCTGCGCGACCAGCTCTCTGATGTTTCTAAACATGTCGGCTCCTATATGTCCAGTTTGATGATTTTTTGGATATGCGGCTGGCTGTTGATCGTCGCCGCGGTGCTGTCGGGCACCCTCTGATCGGTTTCAATGATCATCAGGGCGCGCTGGCCTTTTTCGCTGCGGCTGACCTCCATGTGGCTGATGTTGATGGCTTCCTTCGCCAGAAGCTGGGTAACGGAAGCGATGGTGCCGTAGGCGTCCTGATGGAAGATGAGCAGCGCGGGCGACTCGCCCGAAAGGCGCAGCTGAAAATCGTCCACCTGCGTGATCTGCATCAGCCCGCCGCCGATGGAAATGCCTTCTACGCTGATGCGGTTTTCGCCCTTTTCCAGCACGACGCGCGCGGTGTTGGGATGCGCGGGCACGGCGTCCTCAATGATGAAGCGGAAATCTACGCCCATATCCTTCGCCAGCTCAAAGGCATGGGGGATGCGCGGGTCATAGGTGTTCAGTTCCAGTATGCCCGCCAGCATGGCCACATCGGTCGCGTGCCCTCTGTGCGTCTGGGCGAAGGAGCCGTAGAAGTGGATGGCGGCGCTGTCGGGCTGCATCCCGAACAGCTTGCGGGCCAGCCGCCCGATGCGCACCGCGCCCGCCGTGTGAGAACTGGAGGGGCCGATCATGACAGGCCCGATGATATCGAAAACGCTGCGATATTTCATGATTGCTCCGTTTCTGAATGTGTTGCGGATATTATACACGAGAAACATCTGTTTGGACAGGGGCGAACAAACAAAAAGCTGCCGAAGCAGCAAAATGCGGTACGGCGTATGCTCAATCGCCGTCCGTGATGCGCCACCGGCAGGCAGGCATGTTCACCCGTCCGTCTTTGAGGAACGGAATGCCCTCCGCTTCCAGCAGGGCGCGGCGGATATCCGAATACCCGTTTTCGGCGATGGCGCCGTCCGCCTTGACGACGCGGTGCCAGGGAAGATCGTCGGGGCAGCAGCGCATGGCCCAGCCAACCTGACGAGCGGCCCTTGGGAGGCCGAGGGAACGCGCGATCTCTCCGTACGACACGACGTGCCCGCGCGGTATCCGGCGCACGACAGCATAGACTTGCCGGAAAAAGCTGCTTTCTTCAAGGGGGAGCGATTCATTCATATTGCACGTACGCCTCCTGAACGCATCATAGAACAGAGCGGTCTGAGCGTCAAGCGATCAAAACAAACAAAAACAGCCTTATTTTTATGAGGCAGCAAAACCACTGGCAAAGGTCAATATCCGCTGCCGGCGGGTATTTTTCTGCCAAAGGAAGCGTTTTCACAAAATATTTTGAACAACGTTCAAAGATCCCAAAGGGCTTTTGGCTTTCGCTCATTGACAGCCTGTGCGGTCGTTTCTATAATGCAGGAAAAGGAGGCGCCGGATGAAAGGGAAAGAATGGCTGATGCTGTGCCTTGGTATTGCAGCGCTGGATCAGATCACCAAGCAACTGTTTGGGCAGGCGGACCGGGTGCTGGTACCCGGCGTGCTGGCCCTGCGCGGCGTGCGCAACACGGGCGCTGCTTTCGGGTTTCTGGAGCGTCAGCCGTTCGTGGTGGCCGCGCTTTCAGCTGCGCTGTTTGCGGCGCTCCTCTATATGGCTTTTCGGCTGTTAAACGACAGGCCGATCTCCGCCGCGCTGTCCGTGGCGGCGGGCGGGGCGATGGGCAATCTGATCGACCGGGTGCTGCGCGGCTACGTGGTGGATTTTATCGAGACGCTGTTCATTGATTTTCCTGTGTTCAACGTAGCGGATATTGCGGTTACGCTGGGGGCGGCGCTGGCCGCCATCCTGATCCTGTTTCGGAAAGAAGCATGAAAGAGATCGTTATAGAGGGAAGGGACGAGCGGCTGGATGTGCTGCTCGCGCAAGGGGATATCTCCCGCTCCCGCGCGGCGCAGCTGATACGCGAAGGCTACGTGACCGTCAACGGCAAAACGGCGGATAAGCCGTCTTTTCGCGCGCAGCCGGGCGACAGCATCCGTCTGTTCCCGCCTCCCGTCAAGGATACCGCCGTACAGGCGGAGGACATGCCGCTGGATATCCTGTATCAGGACGGCGACCTGGCCGTCGTGTTCAAGCCTGCCGGGCTGGTGGTGCACCCTGCGGCGGGCAATGAAACGGGCACGCTGGTCAATGCCCTGCTCTATCATCTGGACGGTCTGTCCGGCATCGGCGGCGAAAGGCGCCCGGGCATCGTGCACCGCCTGGATAAGGATACCTCCGGGCTGCTGCTGGTGGCCAAGAACGACGCCGCGCATGTAAGCCTTTCCCGCCAGCTGGCTGAGCGGAGCATGGAAAAGCATTACTACGCCGTGGTGGCGGGCACGATGAAGGAAGAAGAGGGGCGCATCGACGCTCCCATCGGGCGTTCCCCAAAGGAACGCAAAAAAATGACGGTTTGCCCCGGCGGGCGGCCCGCGCAGACCGAGTGGAAAGTGGTGCGGCAGGACGGCGACCGGGCGCTGCTGGATATCCATTTGATCACCGGACGCACGCACCAGATCAGGGTACACATGGCGTCCATCCATCATCCCGTGCTGGGCGACCCGCTCTACGGCGTCAAACACATGCCCCAGGCCCCTCGCCTGATGCTGCACGCCTACTCGCTGGCGTTCACGCATCCGAAAACGGGGGAGAGAATGCGGTTTTCCGTGCCGCCGGAAGCCAGCTTCAACGCTCCGTAAAAAGACGTTCCGCCGGGATAAGGCGGAGCGCCTGGCTTTGCGGGCCGACGGCATTTTTAAAGGATGTGCAGCAAGCCCGGTCAATCACCAGTGCCCCCAAAGACAAAAGGGGCGCCAGCCCGGCCGTGCCGATCGTCAGTGTGAGAATAATCCGGCCGGTGCCACGTGCCGATGTGCGGGGTCTGTTTTCATTATGGGTTCAGACAGACTATCCCGGATGGTACTGACGCCTCCAGCAGGCGTTTGGCCACCTCGCTCCTGCTCCAATGTCCTCTATTTTGTGGCTGCTTTCTGTGATACTAATTTGTCTATAGTCCATACACATTAAGTCTAAGAATTGCTATAATATCATCGGTGATGATAGCGAACATACAGAAACCAGCAGAAGAAGAATTCAAAAAGATCGTTCCTTTCCGCCTCGGAAAGGGGCTTCCTGTGTCACAATAACGCCAGATGTCGGTCATTTAGGTTTACGCGGTAAAGGTGAAAATGGATATTGCTTTTTTTAATGAGGTGTGCTATATTAACTCTATAAAAATGGTAGCGCTATCATATGTCTTGAGAATAATCTATTTTTTATTTACATAGAATGGTAGCGCTACCATTATGTCGGAGGATGAAGATGACCACACTAAAGGATGTTGCTGATTTGGCTGGGGTTGCACCGATTACGGTTTCAAGGGTAGTTAATGCTCCGGGAACGGTAAAGCCGCAAACGCGCCAAAGAATTGAGGAAGCAATGCGCACGTTGAACTACACGCCCAATACGGCAGCCAAGAACCTGGCTACTAACCGCACGGGTGTAGTTGATGTATATATCCCACAGGATATTGATTTGTCTAACCCTTTTATGATGCATTTGATTGCCGGAGTTAGTGAAGTACTCAGCAATCGAATGTATTCTATGCTGATTTTACGAGATCGAGAAAAAGAGAGCATGTGTGACGGTTACATTGTGACAGGGCTTCTCAAAGATGAAATCAATGACTTTGTAAGCTTTGCTAACCAGAGAAATCGTCCTGTCGTTCTTTTTGGACATACATCGTGTCCTGGCGTTACCTGGATTGACGTGGATAACGTAGAGGGAGCCTATCGAAGTGTCGATCATCTTATTAAGCTAGGCCATACCCGGATTTTGATGATCAATGTGCAGGAAGATAAAGATTATGTGGCTGACCGGCAAAAAGGTTATAAAAAAGCGCTTGAATCAAACAACATTGTTTTTGACGAAAAGAATGTTGTTTTTACCGAAAACAGCGTAGATGGCGGCGCAAAAGCTGTTCGAGATGTTTTTGCTAACGGCAAGCAGTATAGCGCGGTTTTCTGCGCAACGGATACGATTGCCATCGGAACGGTATCGGAGTTGAACCGCCTGGGGTATAAAGTGCCCGATCGAGTATCCGTTGTGGGATTTGACGGGCTGGGCCATCATCTGCTCTGCTCCGTACCGATTACTACGGTACAACAACCCGTCTTTGAAGTCGGTAAAATGTTGGCAACGGCATTGCTGAATAAGATAAACAACGAAAGGGTCGAATGCTCCCGATTGGTTCCTCCTAACTTTATTCTTGGTAAATCTACGTTTCAAAACATGGATGATTCCCGCGGTAGCGGGTTCACAAAATAAAGGAGGTATAATTCCGATGAAGAAACTGTTAGCTCTCCTCTTAGCGCTGGTTCTTATGGTGAGCCTGTTTAGCGTCACCTTGGCGGAAAGCGCTTTGGCAGGCACGCTGGAGGTGTGGTCCTCCGGTGAAGAACTTGGAAGGTTCGTGGAAGGTTTCAACAAGCTCTATCCTGATGTTACCGTCAAGATCACGGTTGTTCCGAATGCTGATTTTGTTGCCAAGCTGACACCTACTCTGGCGGGCGGTCAGGGTGCTCCCGATATTTTCACCGGTGAAAGTGACTATGTCAAATACCTTGTGGAATCGGGCTACTGGGCTGATCTGAAGGGAGACCCCTTCAACGCTGACACGAGTGATGTTTGGGATTACGTTGCGAGCGTTGGTACTGATGCCGCAGGAACGTTGCGGGCTTTGAGCTGGCAAGCCAGCCCCGGCTCTATCATGTATCGCCGTGACCTCGCGCTGAGCGTATTGGGGACTGATAAACCCGAAGAAGTGGGAGCGATGCTCAGCAGCAACAAAGCCATGTTGGATGTTGCAGCCAAGCTGAAAGAAAAGGGCATCAAGATGTTCGCCAGCTGGCAAGATATCATGAACATGCAGTTTTCCAACCGCGCACAGCCCTGGGTTGTCGACGGTAAGCTGATCATCGCAGATTCTATGATCGAATACATGGATATGGCGAAGACCTGCGTTGAGAATGGATACGATCTGGGCGTTGATCCTTGGGCGCCTGAATGGACTGCCGCTGTGGAAAGTGATGATACCTTTTGCTATGTTCTGCCTTCCTGGGGATACCAATTTGTGGTAAAGCCCAGTGCGAACACCACGAAAGGGCTGTGGGCCATGTGCCAAGGGCCGGTTCCTTATGTGAAAGGTGGTACTTGGCTGGGCATCTACAAGGACAGTCCCAATAAAGAATTGGCATGGGCGTTCTTAAGCTACTGCTGCTTGAACAGCGATGCTCAACAGGCGTATGCAGCGGAATATGGAGAATTTGTATCCTTGAAATCTGTTGACGCAGCATTGGCGGCAGGCAAAGGTGAAGAGGTGCTGAAGGGACAGAACCCCTTTGCGTTCTATAATGATCAAATGGCGAAACTGCCCGCCGACTTGATGACGGCATATGATGGCACATTGAACAACGCATTCTTGGCGGCTGCGAAGGCATATGCAACAGGCGAAATGTCTAAGGAAGCAGCTGTCCAAATGTTTAAGGATGATGCACTAAACGCCTATCCCGAACTGGCCATTAAGTAACGGGTAAAGTCAGGAGGGATAGCCCGACGTGCGTTTGTAACTTCGGGTTATCCCTCTTCATATATCCAGGCGAGAGGAGTCCATATGTTAAAATCTCACCGTAATCGCCTACCCAATAAGACATGGTACGGTTATCTGTTTGTTGCGCCTTTTTTTATCGTGTTCGCCATCTTTGGTTTGTATCCAATTCTTTATACATTTTTCCTCAGCTGCCAAAAATGGGATGGACTGGCCCCCATGCAGAACATGGGATGGGGTAACTTTATTAGGCTTATAAGCGACCGAGTATTTTACCAGACAATTGGCAATACATTACGCATTTGGGGCGCGAACTTTATTCCTCAAATATTCACGGCATTGATTTTATCAGCCATTTTTACTTTTAACAAAGTACGTGGAATGGCATTCTTTAGAGCGGCGTTTTACCTTCCGAATCTGATTACGGCGGCTTCGGTCGGCCTTTTATTCAATTTGCTGTTCAATGGAGATAAATCATCGGTTAATCATCTGCTCACAGCAATTGGTGTGGCGGGTGCGCCCTATGATTTCTTTAATAATGCTGCCTTTACGTCATCATTGGTAAGTTATATTCAATGGTGGATGTGGTTTGGCTATACCACGGTGATTCTTATGGCGGGAATTACGACGATTGAGCCGAACATCTATGATGCGGCAATGGTAGATGGCGCAACAAAATGGCAGACCTATCATGCTGTAACGCTGCCATTGATCAGGCCAACATTGATTTATATGACCGTTACATCGGTCATAGGCGGTATGCAGTTGTTTGATGTGCCTGCTACATTGACAAACGGACTGGGCAATCCGCGCAAGGCAATTCTGACAACCGCTATGTATCTGTACAATCAGGGTTTTCGCAATCACAACTACGGTTATGCTTCGGCTGTTTCAGTTGGACTTTTTGCGGTTATTGGAGTATTGATCGTCTTTGCCTTTTATGCTATGCACAGAAAGGAAGACAATTTATGAAACGCATTGGGGGAAAGCTTTTGATCTATATGTTCTTAACAACTCTGCTTCTCCTTTCTGCTGTGCCTTTCTATCTGGTTATGATCAATTCCACACATTCCAGCTTTGACATTGTCACCAAGCTGAATTTGCTCCCAGGGAGTTCTACGGCGGATAACTACATTACGATGCAATCCCATGTGAACATTTGGCGAGGGTTTGCAAATAGTATGATTATTGCCATACCTTATACATTTCTAACAGGTTACTTTGGCGCGTTGGCCGCTTATGGATTTGCCAAGTATTCTTTCAAAGGCAACAAGCTTATGTTTGGTCTGGTTCTTGCTACGATGATGATTCCCTCTCAGGTTTCGATCATTGGCTTTTATCAACTGAATTTAAAGCTGCGCTTGCTCAACTCGTATTGGTCTTTTATTATTCCGGGTATTGCCAACGCGACAACGGTTTTTTTCCTTCGGGGCATCGTGTCTCAAAGCATTCCGGATTCAATGTTGGAGGCGGCGCGTATAGAGGGATGCGGCGAGTTTAGAATATTCAACCGAATGGTATTGCCGTGCATTATGCCGGGTGTTGTGACCATGTGTATCTTTAACTTTGTATCCTGTTGGAACAACTATATGGGACCGTTGATTATCATGACCAACAGCGACATGTATCCATTGCCGGTCATGATCGCCATGATCAAAGGCCTGTATCTTTCGAACTACGGCGCAATGTATTTGGCTATTGCCATATCAGTCGTTCCAGCCATTATTGTGTTTTGCTTTTTATCGAAGTACATAATCAATGGCTTGACGGTTGGCGCGGAGAAGTAACGAAAGGAGCTTTTTCTTGATGAGAAATATTACTTGGCGCTGGTCCAATGAAAAGCAGCAATGGGCGACAAAGCAGCCCATGAGGGAAGCTAAAAAGGTGGATGGCGCGCTTTGCGAAAATGGTCAACAGTATCAAAAAATGCTTGGGTTTGGAGCCTGCTTTAACGAACAGGGCTGGCGTGCGCTTAGCCACCTGAGTGGACAGGACCAAAATGCTTTGTTTAATGAGGTGTTTTCTCCCAATGGCGATGGGGCAAAGCTTTCTGTTTGCCGCTTGCCTATTGGCGGCAATGACTACTCTTTCGACTGGTACAGCTTAGATGAGGTTCCGGGCGACTATGAGCTTTCTCAGTTTTCCATAGACCGAGATAAGCGCGCTCTAATTCCCTACATAAAAAAGGCAAAGGAATACACCGATCAGCTTGTGCTTTTTGCTTCGCCCTGGAGTCCGCCAACCTGGATGAAGGATCCACCCGTTTATAACTGGGGCAAACTCATTCACACAGCTGAAAATATGCGCGCATATGCCAAATACTTCGTGAAGTTTGTTCAGAGATATGCTGCTGAAGGGATACATATTGATCAGGTTCATATTCAAAATGAGCCTGTAGCAAACCAAAAATTTCCCTCTTGTATGTGGACCGGTGTTGAACTGCGCGACTTCATTCGGGACTATTGGGGGCCGGCATTTGAAGAGGCCGGACTAGAGACGGAGCTGTGGCTGGGAACAATCAATGCGCCGGGATGCGACTACAATAGGCTGATATTCGATAAATGGGCCTGTGAAGACTATGACTATTTTGCCAACACTGTTTTATCCGATGCCGATGCGTTAAAGTATATCACAGGCATCAGCTACCAGTGGGGAGGCAAAATTGCCATTCAGCGCACGTTTGAAAGCTGGTATCCGCGCATTCGGCTCATGCAATCTGAGAATGAATGCGGCTTTGGTGATAATACATGGGAATATGCCAGATATACTTGGACCATGATTAAGCACTATGTTGGCAATGGCGCAGAGAGCTATCTCTACTGGAATCTGATCCTCGAACCGCTCGGAAGAAGCACCTGGGGGGATGCCCAGAACGCAATGATTACCATTGACCCCGCTACAGCAACATACGCTCTAAATCCGGAATATTATGTGATGAAGCATTTCTCCTCCATTATTCAACGGGGAGCTGTTCGTCTGGGAATCTGTGGCAGCTTTGCTGGGGACAGCCTTGTTTTCAGAAATCCAGACGGCTCCTTGGTTTTGGAGCTTTTTAACCCCTTTGAGCATATGTTCTGTGTTGACTTTGAACTTGAGTCCGAACACTACTTTTTCGAGCTTGAGCCAAAGTCTGTTAACAGTATCTTGATCTCTTAAAATCCACGATTATTCTATTTTGGCTGGATGTGAAAGGAGCCACTCCGTAATGAAGCAGTTTTTAACACGGTTTACAAGAGGGAGAAAGGAGCAGACAATAACGATCCATTCCCCAGATGCGCAACTTGTTGATCAGGAACGTGATTTGGTCAACCTTGTGCCAGCGGTAAGATATCAATCGGTTATTGGCTTTGGCGGCGCATTTACTGATACCGCGGGAGCGGTTTTTTCGGAAATGCCGGAACATCTGCAGAAAGAATTCATGGCGGACTACTTTTCATCCGACGGTTTAGGCTATACGCTTGGACGAACCTCCATCGATAGCTGTGACTTTTCGCTTGAAAGGTATACGTCCGATGATGTAGAAGGCGATGTAGAACTTCGCCATTTTGACACGACGCGCGCTCAAAAATATGTGATACCAATGCTTACCATGGCCCAGCAAACAGCCGGTAAACCAATTCGTCTTATGGTTACACCATGGAGTCCGCCCGCGTGGATGAAAACAAATCATTCCCGCATAGGCGGTGGGGAACTTAAACCGGAGTATTATGCTGTCTGGGCAGAATATATTTGCCGCTTTATTAGATCATATGTGGATGCCGGTGCCGATATTAAAATGCTATCCTGCCAGAACGAGCCCAAAGCTATCCAAACATGGGACTCCTGTATTATGGGTGCAAAGCAGGAAAGCATATTCATTAAGGAATATCTGAAACCGGCTTTAATAAGGAACAAACTGAACGACGTAAGCATTTTAATTTGGGATCATAATAAAGAACGTGCTTGGGAACGTGTTTGTGACATGTTGGAAACGGAAGAAGTGCGATCAATGGTTAGCGGGGTGGCCGTTCACTGGTATAGCGGTGATCATTTTGAAGCGTTGCAAATGATTCATGAGAGGTTCCCGGATCTGATGATGGTATTTACTGAAGCGTGTATTGAGTATAGCCGGTATAGCAAGGACAATCAGCTTCATGATGCGGAAATGTATGCCCATGATATCATTGGCAACTTTACGCATGGGCTAAATGCCTTTATCGACTGGAACCTCTTAGTGGATCAGAATGGCGGTCCTAACAATGCGGGCAACAATTGCGCGGCTCCGGTTATGTATGACACCGAGAATGGCATACTCCATCGAAAGCTGTCTTTTGACTATCTGGGACATTTCAGTAAACACATAAAACCTGGAGCGGTGCGTATTGGCGTATCCCGCTTTGATGAAAGACTGGAGGTGCTTGCTGTAGAGAATGCAGATGGGAGCATTGCTGCAGCAGTGCTAAATCGCCGCGGTGAAGATATTCCATTTTCATTTCGCTGCAATTCGCTTGTCTGGCCGGTTTCCCAGCCGGCGCATTCAATAAGTACCTACGTCTTTGACAAAAGCGAAATATAATAACGAATCAAGATAAGAGCCGATTTCTTGGCCGGTAGCGTGGTCAGCGGATTCAAACCGGGTGGCTAAAAATATGAAAACTCCAAGAGGCGGATGACAAGCAATAGACATCCGTCTTTGCGCCCGGTATTTATAGTCCTTTTCCTTAAGCGCGTTATTTCGAAGAGCGATACCCAATAAAAACGCACACGCGTCGGAGAAATAATCTAACCGCCGCGTATGCTTTTTAATCTATTGATGCTGGGCGTGCCGCAAGCCGGACGGCGTGCTTACGCCTGCCGCGATTTTTCCAGGTCCTCCAGCGCGTCTTTGCCGCGCCAGAGGATGATGAAGCCGAGCAGGAAGAGGACGACCAGGCACAGCGTGCCCAGTGACGAGCGGCCGGTAAGCCCGGATACGGTGGCGTAGAGGAAGGGGCCGACCACCGAGGCAAACTTGCCGAACACGTCGAAGAAGCCGAAGTATTCATTGGAGCGCTCCTTTGGCAGCAGCTTTCCAAAGTAGGAGCGGGACGTCGCCTGAATGCCGCCCTGAACGGTGCCGACCAGCACGGCCATGGCCCAGAACAGCACGCCGGAAAACTTGATGGCGCTGCGGTAGCTGTCCAGGATGCCCGCGTTCTGCGCCGCAAAGCCGCGGCTCGACTGCTTGAGCGCTGCCCCGGTATCTTTGAGCAGCGCGGCGTCGCTTTCGGCAAGGCCGTTGACCGCTACGGACAGCTTATCCAATTCCTCCATATCGTTGTCGCGCAGGAGGGAGCGGGTCTTGAGCATGTAGGCATCCAGCGCCGCCAAGGCCCTGCCGTTATCTTTCAGCGTCTCGCGGGGGGATGCCAGCGCCTCGGCGCTGTACTGATCGAAGGCGCGGTTGTACTTATCCTGATGCGGCTCCAGCGTAAAGCCCATCACAAAGCCCACCAGGCAGATGAACATATACACGGCGATGGCGAACAGCAGGGCCTTGCGGGTGCCGATCTTTTTTGCCAGCCGGCCAAAGAGGATGGAGGAGGGCATGGCGACGATCTGGGTCACCAGCAGGGCGAGGATCATGGCCGAGGCCCCAAGCCCCAGCGAAGCGCCATAGGCGGTGGAAATGCTGATGATGGTGCCCACGCCGTCGATGTAGAAGAAGTAGGCGACGATGAACAGGAACATACCCTTTTCGGCGAATATGTCGCGCGCCGTGTGCAGCGTGTTGCGCATGACGGCTTTCGGCGTGGGCCGCTCGGCATTTTCAAGATAATGCACCTGCTCGACGTTTTTGAGGAAGGGGATGGTAAACACGATCCACCATAGGCTGGTGATGACGACGGCAAACTTCTGCGCGAACACGCTGCTGTACCCCATCACGGTCAGCATGATGATGGACAGCACAAAGGGGATGGTGCTGCCGCCGATGTAGCCCATCGCGTACCCCCAGGAGGATACCTTGTCCATCCGTTCGTTGGTGGTAACGTCGGTGAGGAAGCTGTCATAGAACAGGTTGGAGCCGGCGAAGCCGATGCGGGAAAGGATGTAGCAGATCAGCATCACCTGCCAGGCGTTGGTGAGCGCGATCAGGAAGGTGCAGACGACGCCCATGGCCATAAAGAAAGTGAACAGCTTTTTCTTCATCCCCTTGAAGTCGCCGACCGCGCCCAGGAAGGGGGCCAGTATGGCCACGATGAAGGTAGCGATGCTGGTGCCGTAGCCCCACCAGGTATCGCCCATATCGCCCGCGATGTTGACGAAGATGATCGGGAAGATGGCCGCCATGATGTTGGTGGCGTACACGCTGTTGGCCCAATCATACAGTATCCAGCTGCGCTCCTTCAGGGTAAACTTATCCCTCTGCCGTGCCATGAAGCTGCCTCCTTTGGTTTATGCCGATGACGCACCTCATTATAGCTTATGCGGAACCTTGATACAACATCCGTGAACAAAGAAGACGAAAAAATGACGTAAAATTTATATTTTGAAGCAAAGCCGTATTTTATTCGGAAATATGCAAAAAATATGCAAGAAAAAACTAAGCATTGTGGCAGGCGGCGGGCGATGACACAACCTGTTGATAAAAAAACTTATCAACAGGCTTTTTCATTCAATGGGATACTTGTCCACAGGTCGCTTGCATTCGGCCGCCCTGTGTGGTAGGATAAACCAGCAAACGAGATCCGTAGCTGCTGGTTATCCACAGGGCGCGTGCGCACCGTGCCAGACGTGCCGGTGTATTTTTTGCACTTTAAATGGCGACTTATTCATGATTCATGCACTTGGGGGCGTAACATTGGATTTGCAAACCGTATGGTCAGGCGCATGCGCGCACCTGCGCGGCGAAATGACAGAGATCACCTACAACACCTGGATATCGGCGGCGCTCAAGCCGCTGGACAGCGTGGGGGATAAGCTGCTGCTGGAAGCCGCGACCGAATACTATCATCAATTCGTTTCTTCCCGCTATCTGCCGCTGATCACCGAAGCGGCGTCCAGGGTGACGGGGCGGGCGATGCATGTGCAGATTTTGACACCCAAGCAGGCGGACGACTACCGCAGCGGCGTAGCCGTGCCCGAAAACAAGGCGGCGCAGCTGCTGAACGCCAAGTACACCTTTGAAACCTTTGTGGTGGGCAACAACAACCGGTTTGCCCACGCGGCGTCCCTGGCCGTTGCCGAAGCGCCTGCCGACGCCTACAACCCGCTGTTTCTCTATGGCGGGGTGGGCCTTGGCAAAACGCATCTGATGCATGCCATCGGCCACTTTATACTGGAGCAGAAGCCCGAAACGCGTTTGGAGTATGTAACCAGCGAGCAGTTTACCACCGAGCTGGTCAGCGCCATCCAGACCAACCGCAACGCCGCCTTCCGCGACAAGTACCGCAATGTGGATGTGCTGCTCATTGACGATATCCAGTTTATCGCGGGCCGGGATTCCACGCAGGAGGAGTTTTTCCATACCTTCAACGCCCTGCACAGCGCGGGCAAGCAGATCATCATTTCCTCCGACCGGCCGCCCAAGGAGATCGCCAAGCTGGAGGAAAGGCTGCGCAGCCGTTTCGAGTGGGGGCTGATCGCCGACATCCAGAAGCCGGATGTGGATACCCGCGTGGCCATCCTGCGCGAAAAGGCGAGGGAGACCAACATGAACATCGGCGACGACGTGCTGGAAATGATCGCGCAGAAGGTGGACAGCAACATTCGGGAGCTGGAAGGCACGCTGACGAGGCTTTCCGCTTACGCGTCGCTGATGGGCACGCTGGATATCACCAGGAAGCTTGCCGAAGAGGCGCTCAAAGAAGTATTTCTTGAGCAGGCGCCCCGCAGCCTCACCTGTGAGGACGTGATGCGCGCGGTGATCGAGTACTATGCCGTTACCGAGGAGGAGCTGTGCAGCCCGCGCCGCAGCCGCAACATCACGGTGCCGCGCCAGATGGTGATGTATCTGAGCCGCCAATTGACCGACGCTTCCCTGCCGCGCATCGGCGAAATGCTGGGCGGGCGCGACCATACCACCGTGCTGCATGGCTGCTCTAAGGTGGAGGAACTGGTGCGAGCCAACCCTACGGTGAGGGCTGCGGCGGAGGATCTGACGCGGAAGCTGAAAAAGTAGCGCCGCGCGCCATTCCTCCATGACCGCCCGCTTCCGCGCAACGGGAACGGGCGGTTTTGCCTGCAATGCCCCTTTTTGAGCGCGTTCAGGCGCATTCCGGGCAACAAAAAAGCGCCGTGTGGCGCTTTTTTGAACCAAGCTTATTCCGCGGTGTAGGGCAGCAGTGCGATGGCGCGGGCGCGCTTGATGGCGATGGCCAGCTGGCGCTGGTGCTTGGCGCAGGTGCCGCTCATACGGCGGGGCGAGATCTTGCCGCGCTCGGTGATATATCTGCGAAGACGGTTCACGTCTTTGTAGTCGATATAAGGCACCTTGCCGGCGCAGAAATCGCACACCTTGCGGCGAGGACGGCGTCCGCGGGGACGCGGCCTTCTCTCATTGCGATCTTCAGACATACTTTCCTCCTATTTGATGGCCCTTATCAGAAGGGCAGGTCGTCCTCGTCCACCTGCACAAAGCCGTTGTTGCTCTGCTGCTGGGGTGCGGACGGCTGCGTGGGCAGCGCTTCGCCCTGCTCGGAACGGGGGGTGAGGAATTCCACCTCATCAGCCGTCACTTCAAGGCTGGCGCGCGTCTGGCCGTCGTTGCCGGTGTAGGTTTGCAGGCTCAGGGTACCTGTAACGCCCACTTTGCGGCCCTTGGCCAGGAAACGGTTGCAGTTTTCGCCAAGCTGCCTCCAGGCGGAAACGCGGAAGAAATCAGCCTCGGGCTGACCGGCCTCTGCGTTGCCGGAACGGCGGCGGTTGACAGCCACGGTGAAGGAGCAGACGGACACGCCGCTGCCGGTGGTGCGCATTTCGGGATCACGCGTCAGGTTGCCGATGATGAATATCTTGTTCACGCGATGACCTCCTTATTCGGCGCTGTCTTCAGCGGTTTCTTCGCTGTCTTCCGGAGCGGCTTCTTCAGCCTGCTGCGGGGCGGCGAAGGAACGAACGGGCTGCTGAGCGCGGGGCTTGACGTTGCTGCGCTTCTCTTCTACACGGGTCACCAGATAGCGGAGGATATCCTCGGAGTTTTCGAGGTTGCGCTCCATCTCTCTGGGCAGCGAAGAATCGGAAGAGAACAGGACCAGAACATAATAACCTTCGGTCATGTCGTTGATGGCGTACGCCAGATGGCGCTTGCCCCACTCATCCACCTTCTCCACCTGGCCGCCGTTGGTTTCGATCAGCTCGTTGAAACGGGCGATCAGAGCCTTACGGGCTTCTTCCTCCACAGCGGTGTTGATGATGTAGATCAGTTCGTACTTCATTTACATTTCACCTCCTCACGGACATTAGGCGCCGCGTCCCTGCGCGGCGCAAGGATGTGCCAAGTACATATTTTACATGCTTCGCGGTGAAAATGCAAGCGTTTTTGCGGGAAAATTCAACACAGTTACATTCTTTTTCGCATCGGCGTCGATACGTTATAAGGAAAGGCGTCGACTATGCTGCCGGTATGGGCGTCGATCGAGATCATATAGCCCCACCAGTCCGTGGGTTTGAGCGGGTGTGTGGTATCGCTGTCGCCAAAGAGCATATTGACGTCCACTTTCCAGAGGGGCCGCGCCGCATCGGTGATGTCGTAAAAGATGTTATGGTGATCCTTGTCTTCGATGTACTGCGCGTTGGCGCCCATGGCGATTGCCTTTTCAAAGGCGATGGCATAGGCTTTTTCCATGGGGATGGCCTGTTCATCCGGGATGCCGTACAGATGCTCGGTCAGGTTGATGAGCGGATCCCAGTCGTGGATAGACTGTTTGCCCTCCGTCATTTCCCGCAGGAAGGTTTCAAATTCCGGGTGTTCCTGTCTGTATTTCTGCACGATGGGGCGGGCGACTGCTGACCATGCGGCCCTCTCTTCGACCGTCCAGCGCCAGTGGTAGACGCCCTGCCTGTTTATAAGGCTGCTGCCGACGCCCGCCTGATCGAGCAGGGCCTTGATCTCTTTGATCTGCTCCATATACCGGACGCGCAGCTTTTCGGACTGCACAGAGTCGAATGCGCTCAGCACCTTGCCTGTATTCGCGTCGATGGAGGCGAAATACAGGGCATCGCCTTGTTGGTCGCGATAAATAAAGGTAAAGCACGGCCGGAAACGCCCGGCCTGCGTGTCGTATTGGCCGCTTTCGCCGAGAGAAAACTCATGCACGAGTGTATGTAGCCTGTCTTTGGTGACTCCGGCCCTTTCGACGAGTGCCTGCTCGGCGATAGGCAGCGCATCGCCGAGGGACAGAGCGGTCGGCTCTTTCGGCTTCATTTCTATTTGATGCTGCGTGCCGCTTTTGTCAACAGTGAAGCGGATAAAAAGCTTGCCGTTCTCTTCAAACGCATAATCCGGTGAATCAAACAGACTTTTTTCGTTTGCAGTTTTGTGGGACTCGTACAAGGCTTTATCAATGGACACGGTGACCGTCCAGTAGCCGGTTTCTTCGCTGAACGTGCTATGTATATCTGCCGCTCGTATCAGTTCGAGGGGGAAGTTGCCCACTTCGGTCAAGTAGCCCACAGCATCCCGATATGTAGTGGTTTTATCAAAGGGGACAGGCGTTGCACCGGGCGCGTTCCAACTGGCGATATACGCTTCGTCCCATTGTTGGTAGGCGTCCTGCTCTTCTTTCGTCCTTTCAGCCGTGGGCAGTTCGGCTTCTTCCACGGTGAAATTGTCAAAATAATCGGGGCCGTAGCGCTCCGCGATGATGCTTTCCGCGGCCATGGCGCGTTGCTCGATGGGCAGCGTTTCGTCAAAGGCGGCTGTCAGGCGCCCGTCCTCCTTCACCAGATGGGCGTCGCGCATGGCGGTCAGGAATTTCAGCTTGTCGGCGGACGACCATCTGGCCAGTTCGCCTGTTGCCGACATGGAACGCACGGTGGTGAAATACTGCTTCAGCAGCGGCCAATTGCTGACCGCCAGCGCGGTCAGGCTGAGCAGGATCAGGATGACGGCCAGCACGAGGCCCAGGGATAGCTTCTTTTTCATACGGGGACTCCTTTCGTTTTCGGCAATGATGTGCCGGGCAAGATTGGGATCGCCTTCAAGGCCGGCCAGTCTGCTGTTCAGCGCCCGTTGGATGCGGGCCCGGTTTGCCGTGTCATGCATGACGGTTCCCTCCTTCCAGCATGCTGCGCAGTCGGCTTACGGCGCGCTTCAAGCGGTTCGATACGGTGGACACGGCGATATGCAGCGTGTCCGCGATATCGGCCATGCTCATGTCCTGATAGTAGTAAAGCAGCAGCGGTTCCTTCTCTTTAAGCGGCAGGTTCATGACGGCCAGCGTGAGCTGCTCATCCTCCTTGTCGAAGGGCACGGGCGGCATGGGAATGTCTTCCAGCGTGGCTTTGAGATCAACGAAGCGGAACCAGTGAAGCCGCCGCATATCGCGGCAGGTGTTGACGGCGATGCGGGTCAGCCACGTTTTTTCGCTGCACGCGCCCCGAAAGCTGTCCAGCGCCCTGTACGCTTTGACGAAGGTCTCCTGCACGGCGTCCTCCGCCAGCCCCCTGTCGCGCAGGATGACAAAGCACAGCTTCAAAAGTGCAGGCTGATATGCTTCGACCATGCGGGTCAATGCCTCCTCCCGGCATGTTTCCACCCTTCCTTCGCCTCCCTTCTACCTAATAGACGAATGAGCACACCGTTTTTTTCGATGCAGGAAAATATTTTTTGTGCAAAGGGAATAAAAAAGCATATGACAGGAAAAGTGTACATGGAGAGGAGTGCGTTAGGGGTTTCTAACTTATTTTGGGAGAAAATATAGAAACCCCTTGAAACAAAACGGCATATGCGGTAAAATAATAACAACGTAAGCATACGTTCTCATTTTTTTCGAAATGCCGTGCTTTTGCACGCATAAATATTTTGGAGGTAGTACCATGAACAAACTTCAATCCCGCCGCGAATTTCTAAAGACGACCGGTAAGCTGGCGGCCGGTGTTGCGCTGGTGAGCGCCGTTAACCCTGTGCTGAGCGCCGTGGCCGAGGAAAAGCCCAAGGCCCCCGAGTATCCCTTTACCTACATCAAAATGGACCCCGAAAAGGTGAAGGAGCACGCCTACAAGTGCTTCTACGAATACGGCGGCTGCTGCGCCGGCGCCTTCGGCGGGGTGATGGATATCCTTGTCGAGGAAGTGGGCTATCCCTTCAACCAGTTCCCCGCCAGAATGTACGCGAACGGCGCGGGCGGCTATGGCGCGGCCTCCCTGTGCGGATCGCTGGGCGGATGCACGGCCGTGATCGGCATGTTCCTCGAAGCCAAGGATGCGCGCGCGGTCACCGCCGAGCTCTTCAAATGGTACCGCAAGCATGAGTTCCCCTCCTATGACCCTGAGAAGTATGCCGCCAAGAGGACGGTGGCCGATTCCGTCAACTGCGGTGATTCCGTCACCAAGTTTATGAAGGAAAACGGCATCAAGGAAATGAGCGACCCGGTGCGTATGTCCCGCTGCGCGGCCGTGACGGGCGAAGCCGCCGCCAAGACGGTGGAACTGCTGAACGCGCATTTTAATCTGTAACCTGACGGCTCAAAAGCCTTGCTTGGCGGGCTTTTTGAGCGCGCTGTTACGGACTTGCGAAGGGCTCCTGTTCGGAGCCCTTTTTTGTCGGTTTTTACCACGCCCATTTCATCCATTGTAACGGTTTTTTGAATGTGTTATAGTATATATAAATCAGTAAAGCTGCACGGACAGAGCGCTTCCTGTGAGAGGTCTCCGTGCATAAAACATAGGGAGGACAAGATGTTTTATCGCCCGCCGACACATCAGGAAAGGGAAGCGTTTCATAACGGAACGAGCCGTTACGCCTATACGATGCTGGGGGCGCACCCGGCTGTCAGCAATGAGCTGCCCGTATGGAATTTCGCTGTCTGGGCGCCCAATGCGCAGGCCGTGTCCGTGACCGGCGAATTCTGCGACTGGCGCGTGGATGCCTACCCCATGAACAAGCAGTACGACGGCACGTGGGAGCTGCAGCTGGAAGCCCAGCTGTTCGACCCCCACCACGATGCGGAAAAATTCGGCTTTCCCGAAGCGGCCGAGAGGCTGCGCGGGTACAAATACGCCATCAAAGGGCCGGACGGCCAGTGGCATCTGAAGGCTGACCCGTACGGGTTCCGCAGCGAGCTGCGCCCCAATACGGCCAGCCTTTTGTGCGATTTGGACGGGTACAAGTGGGGCGACGAAAAGTGGATGAACATCCGCGCCAGGTGGAACGCCTACTGCAGCCCCGTCAACATTTACGAAATGCACCTTGGCTCCTGGCGGCGGGGCGAAAACAACAGAACGCTCACCTATGTCGAGATCGCCGAGCAGCTGATCCCCTACATCAAAGAGATGGGTTACACCCATGTGGAGCTGCTGCCGGTGATGGAGCATCCCCTCGATATGTCATGGGGCTATCAGGTGACGGGCTATTACGCACCCACCGCCCGCTACGGAAAGCCCAAGGATTTTATGCGCTTTGTAGACCTCTTGCATCAGGCGGGCATCGGCGTTATCTTAGACTGGGTGCCTGCGCACTTTCCCAGGGACGAAGTCGGCCTGCGCCAGTTCGACGGCACCAGCTGCTATGAGCATCAGGACTGGCGGCGCGCCGAAATGAAGCAGTGGGGTACCATGCTGTTTGACTTCGGGCGCGGCGAAGCCTGCTCCTTCCTTCTGTCCAACGCCTGCTACTGGCTGGAATATTACCATGCGGACGGCTTAAGGTGCGACGCCGTCAGCAGCATGATCTACCACGACTTTTGCCGCAATGAAGGCGAGTGGCTGCCCAACAGGTACGGCGACAACGTCAATTTGGAGGCGCTGGATTTTCTGCGCAGGCTCAACGAAACCGTGTACCATGATTTCCCCGGCGTCATGACCATTGCGGAAGAATCCTCCGCCTATCCGATGGTCACCAAGCCCACCTATATGGGCGGCCTCGGCTTCGGCTTTAAGTGGAACATGGGCTGGATGAACGATATGCTGTCCTATGTGGAAAAAGACCCGATCTACCGCAAATGGCACCACGATAAGCTGACCTTTTCGCTCTTCTACGCTTTCAGCGAAAACTATGTGCTGCCCTTCTCGCACGACGAGGTGGTGCACGGCAAGCACAGCATGCTCGATAAGCAGCCGGGCGACCTGTGGCGTAAGTTTGCGGGCCTGCGCGCGCTGTACGGCTATACCATGGCGCACCCCGGCAAGAAGCTGCTGTTCATGGGCGGCGAATTCGGCCAGTTTATCGAGTGGAACGAGAACGAACCGCTGGACTGGTTTCTGCTGAACTATGAGCGGCACCCGGATATGCTCAGGTGCGTGCGCGAGCTGAACGGCCTGTACAAAAAGACGCCCGCCCTGTGGGAAATCGAGGACTCGTGGGACGGCTTTATGTGGCTGGTGCCCAATGACCCCGATAACTCGGTGGCCATCTTTACAAGAACCGATCAGCGGGGCGATACGGTGATCTGCATGAGCAATTTTACGCCGCAGTTTATCCCGCAGTACCGGATCGGCCTTCCCAATCCCGGGACAATCAAGGAGATTTTTAATACCGACTGGTCGGGCTACGGCGGCTCCAACCAGTATAACGGCGGAGAGATTCAGGTGGAGGATATCCCCTGCAACGGCTTCCCCTGCTCGGTGATGGTGTGCGTGCCGCCGCTTTCTACCTCCTACTTCAGCTACGATAAGCGGCCCGTCCCGAAGGCAGAAGAGAAAGAAGAAAAAGAGCGGGCAGAGGCGCCCCCCAAAAAGGAGCCCGCGCGCAAAACAAAGGCCGCGGCCGCCCAAAAAGATGCGCCGGAAAAAAAGCCCGCGCGCAAGCCGCGCGCCGCGAAAAAGTAAACCATCGTTGTCCTGCGGCGGTGCCGCTTGAAGTATAAGATCACGAGCGGGGATCATGCCCGCTCCTGCAAGGAGGGACACACTCAATGCTTCGGAAAAAGCAATGCGTCGCCATGCTGCTCGCGGGCGGGCAGGGCAGCCGGCTGGGCATATTGACCCGCCACACTGCCAAACCGGCCATCCCCTTTGGCGGAAAGTACCGTATCATCGATTTCCCTGTCAGCAACTGCACCAATTCCGGCATCGACGTGGTGGGTGTGCTGACCCAGTACCGGCCGCTGGAACTGAACGCCTACATCGGTTCCGGCGCGCCGTGGGATCTGGACCTCAACAACGGCGGCATTTTTGTACTGCCGCCCTACTCGACGGGCGCCGACGGCGAGTGGTACAAGGGCACGGCCAACTCCATCTACCAGAACATGGAGTTTGTGGAGCAGTACAGCCCCGACTATGTGCTGGTGCTGTCGGGCGACCATATTTACAAGATGGATTACGCCGCCATGCTGGCCCACCACATCAACGAGGGCGCTGCGGCCACCATCGCCGTGCGGCAGGTGCCGTGGGAAGAAACGCACCGGTTCGGCATCATGAATACCGATGAAAACGGCGTCATCACCGAGTTTGAGGAAAAGCCGAAGAACGCCAAATCCAACAACGCCAGCATGGGCGTGTATGTGTTCACGTGGGACAAGATGCGAGAATACCTGACCGCCGACGAAAAGGACCCCAAGTCGTCCAACGACTTCGGCAAGAACATCATCCCCACCATGCTGAACGCGGGCGAAAAAATGGTGGCTTATTCCTTCAACGGCTATTGGAAGGACGTGGGCACCATCGAAAGCCTGTGGGAAGCCAATATGGATCTGCTTAAAGACCCCGCCCCCATCGACCTGCATGACCGCAGGTGGCGCATTTACGCCCGCAACGTGGGCCTGCCGCCGCACTATGTGGGCAAAAAGGGCAAGGTCATCAACAGCCTCATCACCGAGGGCGGCGTGGTGGATGGCCAGGTGGAAAATTCCATCCTGTCAGGCGGCGTCGAGGTGGAGGAGGACGCGCTGGTCATCGATTCGGTGGTGATGCCGGGGGCGCTGATCAGAAGAGGCGCCGTCGTGCGCCGCGCCATCGTGGGCGAAAACGCGGTGGTGGGCGAAGGCTCGCGCATCGGCGGAGAATCGGGCAATATCGCCGTCATCGGCAACAATACGGTGCTCCCGGCGGAAACGACTGTCGCTGCCGGCGAGCAGGCGGGCGAGTGAGGAGGGCAACGCGATGAACATAGACGTTGTTGGATTGATTTATACCGGTGAAAGCAATGATCGCCTGCAGGAGCTGACCCGCGTGCGCAGCGTTGCCGCCCTGCCCATCATGGGCCGTTACCGCCTGATCGACTTTATGCTGTCCAGCATGGTCAACAGCGGCATACACAACGTGGGCGTGATCCTGCAGCGCAACTACCAGAGCCTGCTGGATCAATTGGGCTCCGGCCGCGAGTGGGACCTGCACGGCAAGCGCGGGGGCCTAACCCTGCTGCCGCCCTTTGCAACCCACGGCCATAACGGCAACTATGAAGGGCTGCTGGACGCGCTGAAGAACAACCTGTCCTTCCTGCGCCGCAGCAAGGAACGCTATATCGCCGTGACCGACAGCTCCATCCTGTATTCCATCAAGTTTGAAGACGTGCTCAGGCAGCATATCGAGACCGAGGCGGACATCACCCTTGTCTACACCAAGGACAGGGATGCCCGCCGCAACGGCGCGGGCCGCTACATCGGCGTGGACGAAAAGCACGCGGTGCACCAATTGGAGTTTGATCCCGCCATCCCGCGCCTGGAAAACACCTACATCGGCGTGTTCCTGGTGAGGCGGGAAATGCTGATCGACATGGTGGACAGGGCGACGTCCCAGGGCTTCCACCATTTCACGCGCGAGATGCTCTACCGCATCCTGATGGACAGGAGCTACAAGGTCTGCGGCTTCCAGCTGTCCGAAAAGCCGTGGATCATCGACACCGTGCAGGCATATTATCAGGCCAACATGGCGGCGCTTAAAAAAGAGGTGCGCGACGCGCTGTTTATCAAAGACCGCCCCATCCTGACCAAGCTGCGCGACGAAATGCCCACGCGCTACGCGCCGGGGGCCAGCGTATCCAATTCTCTGGTCAGCGACGGGTGCGTCATCGAGGGCCGGGTGGAAAACAGCATCATCTTCCGCGGCGTGACGGTGAGAGCGGGCGCGGTGGTCAAGGGCTGCGTCATCATGCAGGACGCGCTGATCGGCCGCAACGTGGAAGTGGAGAATTGCATACTGGATAAACTGACCACCGTCAGGGAAGGCGGCCGCATGATCGCGCCGCCGGATTATCCCATCGTGGTCGCCAAGAATTTGACAATTTGAGCGATCAATGATAGATTTCCTTCGATTCCCCTGTATGGAAAGGAGTGTGTGTCCGATGAAAATTTTATTTGCCGCTTCAGAATGCGTCCCCTTCATCAAGACGGGCGGGCTGGCTGATGTGGTGGGAGCGCTCGCGCCTGTGCTGGCCGCAAAGGGCCACGACGTGCGCGTGTTTCTGCCCAAGTATGCCGCCATTTCTGAAGACTATGTCAACCATATGCGCCATGTGATCGATTTTGAGGTGGAGCTGGGCTGGCGCAAGCAGTACTGCGGCATCGAGGAATGGAAACAGGACGGCGTGACCTACTATTTCGTGGATAACCGCTACTACTTTGGCCGCAATTACACCTACGGTTTGGGCGGCGACGAGTACGAGCGCTTTGCCTTCTTCAGCCGGGGCGTTCTCAACTCCCTGCCGCTGATCGGTTTTAAGCCCGACGCGATCCACGCGCATGACTGGCAGGCGGGCATGATCCCCGTGCTGCTGAACGTGCAGTATGCGCACCTGCCCGATTTTGCGGGCATCCGCACGGTGTTCACCATCCATAACCTGCAGTATCAGGGCGTGTTCGGCATCAAAGAGGTGCAGGACGTGCTGGGCCTTGGCGACAGCCTGTTCACCAACGACAAGCTGGAATGCTACGGCGCGGCCAACTTCTTAAAGGGCGGCATCGTCTATTCGGACGAGGTGACCACCGTCAGCCCCTCCTACGCGGAGGAAATACAGACCGCCTACTACGGCGAACGGCTGGACGGCCTGCTGCGCGCCAAGCAGAACCATCTGCATGGCGTATTGAACGGCATCGATGTAAAGACCTACGACCCTGAAAACGATGAAACGCTGGCCGCCCGCTATTCCTGGGAGGATATAAGCGGCAAGGCGATCTGCAAACGCGCGCTGCAGGAGCAGCTGGGGCTGGAGATCCGGCCCGAAGTGCCCGTCATCGGCATGGTGGGGCGGCTCAGCAACCAGAAGGGGCTTGACCTTGTGGACTATGTGATCGCCGATATCATGCGCGAGGATGTGCAAATGGTCTGCCTCGGCATGGGCGATTCCCGGTATGTGAACCTGTTCAGCTGGGCCGAGCAGAATTACCCCGGCCGCGTGGCCGCGCGCTTTGTGATGGATCACGCGCTGGCGCATCAGGTATACGCGGGCTGCGACCTGTTCCTGATGCCCTCTCAGTTTGAGCCCTGCGGTTTAAGCCAGATGATCGCCCTGCGCTACGGCACCGTGCCCGTGGTGCGCGAAACCGGCGGCCTGCGCGATACCGTGCTCAGCTATAACGAATATACCGGCGCGGGCAACGGCTTTACCTTCTTTAACTACAACGCGCACGATATGCTGCACACCATCCAGCGCGCCCTGCACTACTATTGGAACAAGCGGGATATCTGGAAGAAGCTGCAGCAGCGCGGCATGACGGGCGACTACTCCTGGACGCAGTCGGCTAAGCAGTACATGGATATCTATCACCGCCTGCTGGGGCAGGCTCCCTCTGCGGAAAAAGCGTCCGCTCAAAGGGAAACGGCAAAAAAGGCGGAAGCCGAGGCCGAAGCGCCTGCGGCGAAAAAGACGGCGGCGCGCAAGCCCGCCGCCAAGGCCGAAGCCCCTGCGGCCAAAGGAAAGAAGCCCGCCCGCAAGACGGCGACGAAAAAGACCGAGGAAACCAAATAAAACTGAGCCATAGGAATGCCCCCTTTCCGAGCGGGTTTCGGAAAGGGGGTTTTGCTGCCGGGCGGGAAGTATTATTTCTGAAGGCTCAGCGTGATGCCGTCCATTTTCGCGTAATCGGGCGTATCTGCGCTTTCACAGGTGGTGTAGAGATACAGCCTTAGCCTTTCGGGCAGTTCACCCGTGCCGAGCAGGGCGACCGTGCCCTCCGTGCCGTTTTCCGCATCAAAGGCGCCCTGCGGGCGGTAAACCCTGCCCTTTTCGTCCATCAGCACGACCTCCGTCCAGGCGTCGGAGGGGTCGGTGCCTTCGGGCGGCGCTTGCAGGAAGGCGGCAAAGGGCGCATCCACGCTTACGGTAAGGGTGGCCGCCGTTTTTGACACCCGGGCTGCCGCCTTGCAGGGGACGCCGCCTATGCTGCCCCGGCCCTCTAGGGAAACGACGGCGTTTTGGGTGAGCGGGATGTTCGCCGTGACCTTGCCCGCGTCGCCGCTATCATGCAGGGCGTAGGCCTGCTGGCCGTCAAAATAGAAGAAGCTTTCATTTCTGTACAGCTTGATGGCGAGGCTCAGCGTTTCGCGGCCGGATAATGCTGCGGGAAGCGGCGTTTCAAACTCGCGCAGTTCATAATAGGCCCCGTCCTTAGTGTAGCGGCTGCTGCTGGCATAGGGCGGGATGTCGATGCCGTCATCCGTTGCGGTGTGGTCGCTGGCGGACACGCTGCACATGCGGTAGCCGAAGGGCGTGCCCGCTGTAAGGGCGCTATTGTAGGCTGTCAGCACGTCGCTGCCCGGGGCATTTTCGTCAATGGCGACGGGCATGGAGTCTGCCGGGGTCATTTTTTTGAGCGTTTCTTCGTCGGGCGTATAGGCTTCGTACCGCATGCCCTGTTCAATTTTGAAGGCCACGCTGAGCGTCAGCCCGTCCCAGTAGGCGCTGTCGATCAGGGCGTTCACATGGCCCGGCTGCCGGTCGTTGATGGACTGGGGGAGGGCAGTCGCAAGCGCCGCCTGCTCGGCTACCTGTTCGTAGCGGGCGTCGTCTTTGCCAAAGAGATGGAACAGGTTCAGGCTTTCCGCGACGGCCAGCGACGCCAGCGTAAGGGCGGCGACGGCGGCCGCCATCAGCGCGATGGTTTTTTTATGACGCATGGTTTTGTTTCCCTGCCTTTCTTGTTCTACGGCTGCTTTGATGCGCGCGCGCCGGGCTGCGGAAGCGTTCAAAACGGAAAGGCGTCTGTCGATATGGCGCTGTATGTTCTGCTTATTGTTCATGATACCATTCCTCCAAACCGCATTTCAGCGCATGCTTTGCTTTTTCAAGCCGGTAGTGGACGGCCCTGAGCGACAGGTTCATCGCCTCTGCTGTTTCCTGCGCTGTAAGGCCCTGGTAGTAATGCAGTATGATAACCTGCCTCAAAGGAAGCTTCAGCGAAAGGATGGCGCGCGTAACGGTATCGTCCGGCATATCGAAGGGAACGGAAGGCTCCGGCAGGTCATCCATGCTGACCCTTCTGTCGATATGGAGGAACCATCTGCTTCTTGCAAGGTCGCGGCAGGTGTTGACGGCGATGCGCATCAGCCACGTCTTTTCGGACGCGTCCCGGCGAAAACCGTCATACGAACGCCATGCTTTGACAAAGGTGTCCTGCACCGCGTCCTCCGCAAGGCCCGCGTCGTTCAGCAAAAGGTAGCAGGTGCGCAGCAGGGGTACCTCCCACTGCGCCATGGCCTTTTCCAGCCAGATATCGCGTTCGCTCGCTTGCTTCAAGGGCGTTACCCTCCTTTCACCTGTACAGACGATGCGGAGGAGGAAAAGGTGCAACGGACAGAAAACCTTTTTGCGGGGGAGGCGTGTTTTGATGAGACGGACAAGGGCAAAGGCGCCATCCGCGCCGCGGCGGAAAGGCTGTTGAACGAAAGGCCCGATATCGATCATACGGCATCGCAAAGAACAGGGCAGCAAAAATCCCCCGCTTTTCACCGGTGTGTGAAGAACAGGGGATCTTGCTTACTGTTTTGTCTTGGGCGCCGGCACGGGCGTGGTCTTGGTAAGCCCCAACAGGTCACTGACGGTGACCATTTCGTATCCTGCCTCCTGAAGCTTGGGCAGGATGGCTTTGAGCGTCCTCAGGTCTTTGACCCGGCCGTGCAGCAGGATGATGCTGCCATTCTGCACCTTGCGCAAAATCTGCTTGGGGTCGGTGGAATCCACATCCCACAGCACGGAGTGGATATACCCGGCCTCGGACACGGCCTTGGCAAAGCCCGACGTCCGGCTGCGGTGGCGGCCCGCGCCGAAGGGATAGCGCACCGTGTTGATTTGGTACTCCTCGCCCAGCAGCTTGTGCAGGTTCTTTTCCATGTTGACCAGCTGCCTGGTGATGCGGTCGCGGCTTAGCTTGTCCAGATTGGCGTGGGTGTTGGTGTGGTTGCCGATCTCGTGCCCCTCATCCACCGCGCGCTGCCAGTTGTCTTTCTCTTTTTCCTTCAAGTTGATGCCGATGGGGTACAGCGTCAGCTTGCAGCCATACTCCTTGGCGGCGTCCAGAAAATCGGGCAGCACTTCGGAGTTGTACCAGTCGTCCACCGTAACGGCGATGCGCTTCTGCTCGCGGTCGCCGTGAGCGTATACATTGATATAAGGTTCGGCTGCCGTGGCGGGCGACAGGCCAAGCAGCACGGAGAAAGCGAACATCAGACAGATCAAACGTTTCATGGGATACCTTCCTTTCGGAGCTATTATAGGGGGTGTTTCAGATGGTGTCAACAAAACGACCCGCGTAAAAACACAGGCGAAATACAGGGAAAACATTGCATACCAAGGCTTTTGAAGGTACAATTTATTTGTAAACAATGGAAGGGGGAACCGACGATGAACGCTTATGTCAGCCGTGTACTGAACGGCTTAAAAGAACGAAACGCCCATGAAAAAGAATTCCTGCAGGCGGCGGAGGAGATGCTTACTTCCCTTGAAAAGGTGTTCGATCAGCACCCCGAGTATGAGAAAGCCGGCTTGCTGGAACGCTTTGTGGAGCCGGAGCGCGTGATCCAGTTCCGCGTGCCGTGGGTGGACGACGCCGGCAAAGTGCAGGTGAACCGCGCCTACCGCGTGCAGTACAATAGCGCCATCGGGCCGTACAAGGGCGGTATGCGCTTCCATCCCAGCGTCAACCTGGGCATTCTGAAGTTCCTGGGCATGGAGCAGACACTCAAAAACTCCCTCACCGGCCTGCCCATGGGCGGCGGCAAGGGCGGGTCGGACTTCGACCCTCACGGAAAATCGGACAACGAAGTGATGCGCTTCTGCCAGTCCCTGGTGACCGAGCTGTACCGCCATATCGGCGCGGACGTGGATGCCCCGGCGGGCGATATCGGCGTGGGCGCGCGCGAGGTGGGCTTCATGTACGGCCAGTACAAGCGCATCACCAACCAGTTTACAGGCGCCTATACGGGCAAGGGGCTGTCCTTCGGCGGCTCCATCGGCCGCAAGGAGGCCACCGGCTACGGCCTGTGCTACTTTGCGGAAGCCATGCTGAACGCGAGGGGTGAAAGCCTTCAGGGCAAGACCTGCGTGGTGTCTGGCTCCGGCAACGTGGCGATTTACGCCGCCGAAAAGGCCGTGGAGCTGAAGGCCAAGGTGGTGGCGATGAGCGACAGCAGCGGCTGCATCGTCGATGAAAACGGCATCGACCTTGCTCTGGTAAAGGAGATCAAGGAGGTACGGCGCGCCCGCATCAGCGAATACGCAAAGAGCGGCCGCGGCGTCTATCACGAGGGCAGCCGCAGCATCTGGCAGGTGAAATGCGACATCGCGCTGCCCTGCGCCACGCAGAACGAGCTGCTTTTTCAGGATGCCGAAACGCTGGTCAAAAACGGCGTGAAGGCGGTGGCGGAAGGGGCCAACATGCCCACCACGCCCGACGCGACCCAGTATTTCCAGGCGCACGGCGTGCTGTTTGCGCCCGGCAAGGCCGCCAACGCCGGCGGCGTGTCGGTGAGCGGGCTGGAAATGACGCAGAATTCCATGCGCCTTGCGTGGACAAAGGAAGAGGTCGATGAAAAATTAAAGAGCATCATGAGCAGCATCTACCTCAATGTGGCCAAAGCGGCCAAAGCCTACGCGGACGATGCAAACGACTTTGTGGTGGGCGCCAATGTGGCGGGCTTTCTCAAGGTGGCCGAGGCCATGATGGCGCAGGGCGCTGTGTAATCGATTTTGCCGCAAGCAAAAGCTGCCGGCACCTGTCCGGCAGCTTTTGCTTGCGGTAAAGCCTTACAGCACCAGCGAAGGAGCGGTATAGACGCGGGCGCCCAGCTCCTGATCGAGCATGTACAGCCCCTTGGCGTCGGTACCGAACATCTCGGTGCGGGTGATGATGTCCTGCGCGTTGGCTTCCTCTTCCCCCTGCTCCTTGACGAACCAATCAAGGAACTGCATGGTGCGGAAGTCCTTTTCTTCCTGCGCGGCGGCATAGATAGTATAGATGGAGGCCGTCACGAACTGCTCGTGCTTTAAGCCTTCCCTGATGACATCCATCATGCCGCTTGCCTTGAAGGCGGGCTTGTCGATGGCCTCAAGCGCCACTTCTTCGCTGTTCATGTGCAGATAGTCGTACATCAGCATGGCGTGATCGCGCTCTTCCTGCGCCTGGACGCGATACCAGTTGGCATAACCCGTCAGGCCCATCTTTCCCAGATAGTTGGCGAAATCCAGATACAGATACGCGGAATAGAACTCTTTGTTGACCTGCTCGTTCAGTAGCTTGGTGACTTTTTTGCTCAGCATACATTTTTCCTCCTCTCAGGTTTAACCGTTCGTATGATACCACATAAATACAGAATTCAAACAAAAATTGGCGGCAGGTTTCGCTTGTCAAAAATCCTGCGGGGTGGTATACTCCCTTCGGTCAAATCCAAGCGACCCCTTTAAGGACAGTCCAGAGAGGCTGGGAAGGCAAGCGGCGGATCGGATTTTTCGCGTGTTCATGCCTTCCTCCATCCCGGGGGAGGGCATTTTCTTGTAAAGGAGGCAGGATGGTGCAGGAACGTTTGAAGGCAAGGCTGATGGAAAAGGACGATATGCAGCGCGCGATCACCCGCATGGCGCACGAGATGCTCGAACAGGTGGACGATATGGGCAGGGTCGTGCTGGTGGGCATCAAGCGCCGCGGCGAGCCGCTGGCGCGCCGCATCGCGGACGCGCTGCAAAGAGTGGAAGGCATCCGCGTGCCCGTGGGCGCTCTTGACATCACCCTCTACCGCGACGATTTGACAAAAATCGACGATCAGCCCAGGGTGGGCGATGTGCGGCTGCCGGTGGACGTTACGGACAGGATCGTGATCCTGGTGGATGATGTGATCTACACCGGGCGCACGGTGCGGGCGGCGATGGACGCCGTGATGCGGCAGGGGCGCGCTGGCGCGATTCGCCTGGCGGTGCTGGTGGACCGCGGGCACCGTGAGCTGCCGATCCGGGCGGACTTTGTCGGCAAAAACGTGCCGACCTCGGGCAGGGAGCACATCCGCGTGCTGGTGGGCGAGATCGACGGTCAGGATTGCGTGGAGCTTTACGACAGAATCAAGGAGGAACGGGTATGAATCAACGGGACCTGAGCAAGGGAAAGATGCTGCTGCTGGGCTTTCAGCATGTGTTCGCGATGTTTGGCGCGACGGTGCTGGTACCGACGCTGACGGGGCTGAGCGTGAGCGATACGCTGCTGTTCGCAGGGCTGGGAACGCTGCTGTTCCACCTGCTGACCAAGGGCAGGATACCGGCCTTCCTGGGCTCATCCTTCGCCTTCCTGGGCGGATACGCTGCGGTGCAGACGCTGGTGGGAAACGCGAACGCCGCTCAGGGCGCGAGCCTCAACTGGATCCCCTACGCGGGCATCGGCGTGGCTGCTGCGGGCCTGATCTATGTGCTGCTGTCCGGCCTGTTCAAGGCCTTCGGCCCGGCCAAGGTCATGCGCTATTTCCCGCCGGTAGTCACCGGCCCGATCATCATCTGCATCGGCATCACGCTGTCTGCCAGCGCGGTCAACAACGCTTCCGCCAACTGGTGGATCGCCATTGTTGCGGTGCTGGTCATCGTTGCGGCCAACATATGGGGCAAGGGCATGATCAAGATCATCCCCATCCTGCTGGGCGTGGTGGTCAGCTATGTGGTGGCCGCTCTGGCCGGACAGGTGGACTTTACCGAGGTGAATGAGGCGGCGTGGCTGGGCCTGCCCATCCATTGGACGGACACCGCCTTCTCCATCCTGGGCAATGCGGACACCAGTCTGCTGATCTCCTCCATCATCATCATGATGCCCATCTCGCTGGCGACCATCATCGAGCACATCGGCGATGTCTGCGCGATTTCTTCCACCGTGGGTGAGAACTTTATCCAGAATCCCGGCCTGCACCGCTCTCTGCTGGGCGACGGTCTGGCCACCTCGATGGCCGCGCTCTTCGGCGCGCCCGCCAACACCACCTACGGTGAAAACACCGGCGTGCTGGCGCTGACCCGCGTCTACGACCCCAAGGTGGTGCGGCTGGCCGCCTGCATCGCGGTGCTGCTCTCCTTCAGCCCCAAATTTGCGGCGCTCGTCCATGTGATGCCGACCGCCACCATCGGCGGCGTCAGCCTGATCCTCTACGGCATGATCTCCGCCGTCGGCGTGCGCAACGTGGTGGAAAACCAGGTGGACTTTACCAAGAGCCGCAACGTGATCATCGCCGCGCTCATCATGAGTCTGGCGCTGGGCATCAGCTTCTCCTCCGCCGGCGCGATCTCCTTTGCCATCGGCGGCGTGACCATCAGCCTGAGCGGCCTGGCGATCGCGGCGCTGGTGGGCATCCTGCTCAATGCGGTGCTGCCGGGCAACGACTATGTTTTCGGCAGGAACCAGCTGGGCGATACCGCCGTCAACTTCAAAGTATAAAAGCCCATTTCCCTTATGAAAGTGAAGCCGCCGGCGCGTCCGGCGGCTTTATTGTACGGTGCTTCGTTGACAGCGCACAGTATTTATGACAAAATGGGCCGGTACCAAATGAAAGAGGGTGACCGACCGATGAAACGTTTCCTGCTCCTGTTTGTCTGCCTGACGCTGCTTGCGCCCTGCGCTGTGGCCGGCGATTATTTTATGCCGGACCCCGTGGGGACGAAGGTGGATGAGATTTTCCGCAAAAGCCGTACAACGGGCGGCAGCGTGGTGGTGGCCAAGGACGGTAAGATCGTGTTTGCGCGCGATTATGGGTTGGCAAATGTGCGCGCCAAGCAGCCTGTAACGCCGGAAACGTATTTTAAGCTGGCCAGCATCACCAAAATGGTGACGGGCATCGGCATCCTGCAATTGGCAGAACAGGGCAGGCTCGATCTGGATGAAGACATCAGCACCTACTTTGGCTTCAAGATCGCCAATGCGTATCACTCCGGCATCCCGCTGACGCTCAGGCAGCTGATGAGCCATACCTCGTCCATCAGCGAAAACGGCGGTTACAGCAACGAACGCAACAAGGTGAGCGATATGCTGGCGGCCGACAAACGGCGGCGCGGCAATTTTCATGATTATAAGCCCGGCAGCAAGTATACCTACTCCAACTTCGGCGCGGGCGTCGCCGGGGCGGTGATGGAGGCGGCGTCGGGGCAGAGCGTGCACAGCTACATGGCGCAGCATGTGTTTGCGCCCCTTCATATCAGCGCGGCGTACAGGGCGGGCCTTCTGCCCGATACGCAGAACGTTGTCAGCCAATATAAGGACGGGCAGCTGCTCAAGTCGGCAAACCGGTATATCAAGGAAACGTATGAGGACTTTCCATCGCCCGACACCCATTACCGCACGGTGGTGGGCGGGTTCTGGATCAGATCCCGCGATCTGATGAAGCTGCTGATCGCGCTGGCGGGGGACGGGAGCTATGAAGGGACGCGGCTTTTGAAGCCCGAAACCGTGATGATGATGCGCAGGGAGCAGAAAACGCTGGGCTTAAGCGTAACGGGCGACAGCCCCTACGGCCTGTTTCTGGAGCATAACAATACCATCATCAAGGGCAAGACGGTATACGGCCATCAGGGTATGAGCGAGGGCTGCATCGTGAACGCGTACTTTGAGCCGGAGTCCGGCTTTGCCATCGTGATGCTCAACAACGGCTGCTCCATGAAGCGGCAGGACAGGGTGGGCATTCTGGCGCGCAACATGATTAACTATCTCTATCCTCTGTATGGCGGAGCCGATCTGCCGTAAATGTTACGATTACTTGACAATTTTGTACTTTTCGCTTAGAATAAACGCGCATCAAAGTGGCAAAAATCCGCTCAAACGCAAGGCTTTTGCGTTCGGAAGGAGGGTCGGGCATGGTCATTGCCCCTCGTTTTAAAGTATATCTATCCGTTCTGGTGGTGCTGGCGCTGCTGCTATCAAGCGCCTGCGCGCTTGCGCAGGAGGTAGGCATGGCAGGCCTCAGCTTCACCATGGAGGCTGATCCCGCCACCATGACGGCGCCCGGGAAAACCAAGGTAACGGTACGTCTGGCCAACAGCGGGCAGGCGGATATCACCACGCCCATGGCGCTGTACGACGGCAACAATAAGCCCGTGACTTCCTTCTTTGACGGCGGCACGCTGTCGGTGCTCAGGGTAGGGGAAACCAAGACATGGAGCGGCGAATACGCCGTATCGCAGGCGGAGCTGGAAGCGGGCAAGATCATATTTACCTTAAAATCATCGGTGGTGGACGGCGCGGGCAATGTGGCGCAGGTGAACCTGCCTGCCGAAGCCAAGCTGACCTATATCGGTGAAAAGGTAGATTTGAAGATCAATCGAACCGTGACGCCCGAGGTTGTCCGCAAGGATCAAACGGTGACGGTGCTGTATGAGCTGGTCAACGCCGGCAACGTAGAATTGACCGATATCAAGCTGCGCGAGCACGCCAGCATCTCCGGCAAGACGGAAACCGTCAAATCCATCGAGCCGGGCGGCAGCGCCAGCGTCAAGTTTGAAAAGAAGGCCGGCACAAGCGATTTGCAGAGCCATCCCAACGTGACGTATAAAAAAGAGGGCAGCAAGGAAATGTTCCGCGCCACCCTGGATACCCTTGTGATCCCGGCCGCCAAGCCCAACTTGAAATTAAATCTGTCGGCCGAGCCTTCCTCCGTCAACATCGGCGACAAGGTAACGCTGACGCTGACCATGCAGAACGGTGGCAACGTCGCCTACAACGGCGTCACGGTGAAGGATAAAAAGCTGGGGGAAATATTCACCAATGTGGATATCCCCGCCAAGCAGACGGTGACGCGCACGCAGGAAGTGACGATGCTGGAAACGACCACGTTCCAGTTTGAGCTGGGGCTTAAAGACAACACAGGCAAAGAGCAGACCGAGAAAACCAACGAACTCAAGGTTTCCGCTTACGACCCGGCCAAGATGATCCGCCTGACGGTGGAAGTGAGCGCCGACCGCGAGAGCATTCTGACCGTGCCCGGCGAAATCTACTTTACCACCGTTGTCACCAATAACTCCGATTTTGAAGTCAAGAACATCGGGCTGCTGCACGGCGCCAGCAGGGTGTACACCATTGCGGCGCTTGCCCCCGGCAAGAGCGCGAAGCTGACGCGGGAATACGCGCTGTCGCAGGCCGGCAAGTATCAGTTTGCCGCCGAAGCGGTGGACAGCCAGAACAATACCCAGCGGTTCGAATCCAACACGCTGGAGATCGGGTACACGCCCGCAACGCCGAAGCCCACCGCCGAAGTGCATCCGACGGTGGAACCGGTGGCCACCTACACGCCCATCCCTGCCGCCCAAGGCGCGGGCAACAACGGCGTCAATGCCCTGTTTGTGCTGACTGCCGTGGTGGGCGCGCTGTTTGCCGTCACCTTCCTGCTGTTTGCGGTCAGCACGCTGATGCGCCTGCGCGCCAGCCGCCAATCCGAAGCAGCCTACGACCATCTGTCCCGCACCATGAAGCGCGACTTTTCCGACGCCAGCACGTACTCGGCCGAAGAAACGGCCCAAACCGCCGATGAACCGGAAGCCGAAACAGCGCCGGATGGGCAGGAGCTGCCGCACACCAAATATCTTAAGAAGGAAACGGTGGAAGAGGCCAAGGCGGCGGAGGAAGAAATAGAGCGCAGAACAGAGGACGAGGGCGGCTACCGCCTGACCCGCAGCGCGGAAACCCGTGAAGAAGCCGACCGGCCCGCCGCGGAAGCCCGCATCCGCCGCGCCAGCAAGCACAAAGGATAAGCGAGCGGTATCCACTCCCCATCATGACCCGCGGGAGCTGCAGCAAAAAGAAGATTTGCTGCAGCTCCTTTTTCTGTGCTGCGCGGGCGTTTCCCGGCTTTGTCTATATGCTATAAGGAGGTTCATGAGCCTGTCGGTTACAGGTCATCTTCTCCATATAAGGCAAATTGTTTACAAATGAAGCTTGACACGGAAAAAGAGCCATGCTAAGATTTATGTAAGGTGAACGCATTACGTTTTTTACGGAGGAGATGATGGGAATGGACAGAAAATTCTCGCTGACGGATGTCGAATGGCGCCTGATGCATGCCATTTGGGACATGGGGTCCCCCACCTTTGGGGAGATCATGAAGGCTGTTCATGATACCGGGTGGATCAAACAATCCGTCCTATCCTTTCTCAGGCGCCTTGAGGCCAAGGGCGCGGTGGCAAGAGACACAAGCCGCAGGCCGAATCGCTATGCGGCGTTGATGAAGAAGGAGGATGCCGTGCGGGCTGAAACAAATGCGGTATTGGAGAAGGTATACGGCGGCGACCCGATGCTCATGGTGACCAGCGCGGTCAGCAGCGGGAAACTCAACGATCAGGAGATCCAGTCCCTGATCGACCTTTTGAGGAAGGGAAGTGCCGGTGACCCATGAAAATCGCAATCGATATGGGCCTGCAGGGCAGCGCGTTCATCCTGCTGCTCATGATCCTGCGGCCGTGGATGAAAAAAGCGGTCAGCGCGAGGTTTCGGTACGCGCTATGGGTCATTCCGGCCCTGCGTCTGCTGGTGCCTCTCTCCCTGGAAAGCCCGCTGAGCCTGTGGCGATTTGGACGGTTTCAGCAAATGCGGGCGGCGCTGGGGCATGCAGCGGTGCAGCGGTCAGCGGCGGTTGCCGGCGAAGCGATGGTTCATAAGGCCGTGGCGCAGCCGCTTGCGGGCAGCGGGCCGACCGCAGCCGGCGCATTGCCGGATGCGCCACCGACCGCCTTCCGTTGGCAAGCGAACATTCCCGCCATCCTGATGATGGTGTGGATGGTCGGAATCCTGTTGGCTTTTGCGTGGCTGCTTGTCAGCAACTACCGCTTTCATCGGGCAGCGCAGCCGCGGATGCGGCTGAGGAAGCTGGGAGCCCCTTTGCCGGTATTCCTGGCGGACAACCTGCCCAGCCCCTGTCTGGTTGGCGTTCTGAAGCCCCGAATCCTGCTGAACAAGGCGTCTGTCCGGTCAGAGGAAATGATGAATATGGTGCTTTGCCACGAGCTGACGCACTGGCGACGGCGCGACCATCTCTGGACGCTGCTGCGGGCCATCGCAGCGTGCGTATGGTGGTGGAATCCCCTTGTGTGGGCGGCGGTGAAGCTGAGCCGGGCGGACTGTGAGACCGCCTGCGATGAGGCGGTGACGCAGGGAATGAACCGAAGCGAACGCGAAGCCTACGGCATGAGCCTGATTGAGCTGCTGCGGGAAGAGAGAGGGAGCGCCCTGCGGCTGAATACAGGCACAGCCATGAAATCGGGAAAGAAACAAATGGAAGAGAGGATAAAAATGATAACCGTCAAACAAAAGAAATCATTAATTTTAAGCGTTTGTCTCGCGCTGGTCATGGCTTTTTTCATCCCCCCGGTTTTTACTTCAGGGAGCAGCGGAAATGTACTCGCTGAAAGTGACAAAATAGATATACCTCGCCCCACACCGCCCCAATACAATCAAACTGAAGGATTGGCAGCAACTCCTGCGGCGAACGAAGAAATTCAAGGAGAATCCAACCACAACGGGAATCCCGTTCCCGATTCATCCGCCATATCAGCGGAAGAAGCCATTCGGCGAGCCAAGCCCATATTGGAAGAGAAATTCTCCGACATGGCGTCCATTTTGCCGACTGCAAAAGCTGAGGCTTTTTATACGTATGCATTTGCTCTGACAGGAGAGCAGCCCGTATGGATTGTCACATTTCAGAATCCCTCGGTTTTCAGCGGTGCGTATTCTGTGTATCTGGCCAAATCGGGTGAGGTGCTATACTATGGCGCTCCGCATGTAGCATTGTATGCGAAGGACGAACCGGACGTGACCGATACAGCCAGGGCGGTAACCCCGGGAGAATATGATATTTCTGAGGGGAAAGCCGTTCGGCTGGCACGGGAAGTGGTACGTGAAATTGGCCAATATGAAAGCAAGGCAGAAAAGCTAAAATATAAAGCTCAATTCATGTACCATAGCCGTTTCAACGCCGGCGCAGAACCCGTCTGGTTAGTGGATATCTATGAAGACAGCGCCTTGCTTCAGAGAGTTCTGCTGGGTTATGACGGCACTTACATTGACACCGTTCCCGGCGACAAGGCGTTTGCAAGAACGGATCGGCCCTTTGAGGATTTTGATTTTGATATCCGGACGCTGAACTTTGCCATGATGAGTGTGGAGGAGAAGGCGGCGTTCAGCTCTAAATGGAAGCCCATAGTGGATGAATATGTCAAAGCAAATCCCTACTACCCTGCTCGCAATACGTTGATGTATCAGGCGACACGAACGGTATTTGGCGTTCCGGGGAAAGACTCTATTGCCAAAGACGAAGCGCGCGACATCGGAGAAAAGGCGATTCTTAAGCTTGGTGCAGAAGATGAAACGCTCAGATCAAGGCATATTGGATATTCGTTTGATGTGACGGATGCGGAGAACGCCAAATGGGTATTGGTTTTCTACCCGGCATCCGCAGCAAACCCCTCCATAGAGATCACCCCCGGCAATTCTCAAACGTACTGTGTGATGATTGACGCAGGGAACGGTGAAATCCTGGAGGCGTTTGAAGAAGTGGGCAAGGATTTACCAAGCGGATTTTACAGATGATCAATATAAATAGGATGTGAAATTTCGGGGCTGAAGCAGTTTTTGCTTTAGTCCCGAAGTTCGGGTCCCTGCGCCGATGCGGGCGGTATGACGGACAGGCGCCCGATGTTCCGATGCCCTAACTTCCAAACGCTTGCATTGCCCTGCGGAAATATGCTATACTATCCATCGTGACAAAACGGGCGGTCCGCTGCGCGCCGAGGGCGCTGCAAGAACGTCTATGAGGGAAGGAGGAAAATCCCGTGAGTGAATTGATTCGTTCCATTGAACAGGCTCAGCTGCGTACCGACAGGCCGGCATTCGGCGTGGGCGACACCGTGCGCGTATTCGTGAAGGTTGTCGAAGGTACCCGTGAGCGCCTGCAGGCTTTCGAAGGCACCGTGATCGCCAAGCGCAACGGTTCCAGCCGTGAAACCTTTACCGTCCGCCGTGTTTCCTATGGCATCGGCGTAGAGCGTACGTTCCCCCTGCACTCCCCCCGCGTCGACCGCATTGAAGTGGTTCGTCCGGGCAAGGTGCGCCGTGCGAAGCTGTACTATCTGCGCGGTCTGCAGGGCAAGGCTGCTAAGATCAAGGATGGCTCCAGCTTCGCCCGCTGATCAACAGCAACAGGCAATCAGCATCCGTTCCTCGGTGGAATGGGTGCTTTTTTGCAGGCCGCACGTAAATAACAAACAAGAAACTTTTTCCGCGTTTTGTCCCGGCAAGCCGCTGCTGCCGGGTTGTTTTTTATGCACTGTTCTGCTATGATTATCCCATACAACGCTGGGCGGGAGGACGAAACATTGTCCTCCCGTTGCGAATATTCTACAAGGGGGAATCTATCCTATGGAAATCCTGAAACTCATAGGCGTGCTGATCGTCATCATCGGTTTCGCCTTGAAGTTCGATGCCATGGCCACGGTGGTCATCGCGGGCGTTGCCACGGGTCTGGTGGCCGGTATGAGCCCGATGGACATACTGGACACGCTGGGCAAGGCGTTCATCAACAACCGCACGGCCACCCTGTTCGTGCTGACGCTGCCGGTCATCGGCCTGTGCGAACGCTACGGGCTGAAGGATAAGGCGGTCGATCTGATCCGCAGCATCAAGAACGCCACCACGGGCAGGGTTATTGCCATCTATCAGGTGATCCGCACGCTGGCCGCCGCCTTCTCGCTGCGCATCGGCGGGCATCCCCAGTTCGTCCGTCCCCTCATCAACCCCATGGCGCAGGCCGCCGCCGTGGCCCGCTTTGGCGATGTGGATGAAAAGTCCGAAGACGAAATCAAGGGCCTCAGCGCCGCCGCCGAAAACTTCGGCAACTTCTTCGCGCAGAACTGCTTCATCGGCGCTTCGGGCACGCTGCTGATCGTGTCCACCCTGAACGAGCAGGGCTTCACCGACGTAACCGCGCCGCAGATCGCCATGTGGAGCGTGCCGATCGCCGTCATTTCGGCGCTTGCCGGCATCGTGTACAGCGTGCTGTACGATCGCAAGCTCAAGCGCAGGCTTGGAGAGAACAAGGCGGAGGTGAGCAAGTAATGCCTACCATCAATTGGACGACACCGACCATTCTGGCGGAAATATTCTACTGTGTCATTGGTTTGATCTTCATCTTGACCGGCGTCAAGGCGCTGCGTGATACCGGCATGAAAAACCGCCCCTTCACGGCCGCTTTCTGGTTTATCCTTGCGTTTACCTTTATTGCCGGGCCTTACCTGCCCCGCTGGATCACTGGCCTGTGCGTGCTGCTGCTGGCCGGCCTTACCGCCTTCAAGAAGGTGACGCAGAGCAGGAGCGATGTGCCCACGGCGGCTGAGACCCGCAAGTCCGCCGATCAGTTCGGCTACAAGGTGTTCATTCCCGCGCTGACGCTGGGCGTGGCCGCCGTCATCATCGCGACCTTCTTCGGCAAGGCGCTGGGCGCCAACAACGCCATCGGCCTTTCCGCCGCGGTGGCGCTGCTGGCTGCCTTCCTGCTGTTCCGCAACAAGCCCGTGCAGGCCGTTCGTGACGGCACGCGTTTGACCGATAACGTCGGCCCCGTGGCCATCCTGCCCCAGGTGCTGGCGGCGCTGGGCTCTTTGTTCACGGCCGCTGGTGTGGGCGACGTGATATCCAAGGGCGTTCAGAACGTCATTCCCGACGGCAGCAGGCTGATTGCCTGCGCTGTCTACTGCATTGCGATGGCGCTGTTCACCGTCATCATGGGCAACGGCTTTGCGGCCTTCTCGGTGATTACGGTGGGCGTCGGCATCCCCTTCCTGATCGCGCAGGGCGCGAATCCCATCGTTGTGGGCGCGCTGGGCCTGACGGCGGGCTACTGCGGCACGCTGATGACGCCCATGGCGGCCAACTTCAACATCATGCCGGCGGCTCTTCTGGAAACGAAGAACAAGTACGCGATCATCAAGGCGCAGGTGCCGATGGCGCTCTTCCTGCTGTGCGCCCACATCGCGCTGATGTACTTCTTCGCGTTCTGATCTGCCCCTGAAAGGAAAAGAATATGAAGCTTTTATTGACTGCGTTTGACCCCTTTGGCGGTGAAACGATCAACCCCGCGCTGGAAGCCGTCAGGCTGGTCAGCGACAAGGTGGGCGAGGTCGACATCGTAAAGCTGACGGTGCCGACGGTGTTCGGCAAGTCGGTTCAAACGGTGGCCGCCGCCATGGAGAAAGAAAAGCCCGACGCGGTGCTGTGCATCGGCCAGGCGGGCGGCCGGTTCGACCTGACGCCCGAGCGCGTGGCCATCAACTGCGACGATGCCCGCATTCCGGATAATGAGGGCAACCAGCCCATCGACCAGGTGATATTTAAGGACGGAGCGCCTGCGTATTTCTCCACCCTGCCCATCAAGGCCATGGTGCAGTCCATCCGCGGCGAGGGCATTCCGGCTTCGGTTTCCAACACCGCCGGTACCTTTGTGTGCAATCACCTGATGTACGGCGTGCTGTACACCCTGGCCAAGCATTATCCCAACGTGCGTGGCGGGTTTATGCATGTGCCCTTTGTTCCCAGCCAGGTGGTGAACAGGCCCGCGCCTGCGCCCGCCATGGCGCTCAATGATATCGCAAGGGGGATCGAGGCCGCTGTCCGCGCCATTGCGGAGCATGCCGACGATATCGCCGCGGTGGAAGGCCGGACGCACTGATACCACCAAACCAAACAGAAACCTTCCATCAAAAAAAGAAGCGCTGCTGCGAGGCGGCGCTTCTTTTTCCATACGTTGCTCTCTTTGCGCTTACTGTTTATTGTTCTGCCCCCATCTTGGATGGTTCATGCCGAAGGGGTCGTAGGGCACGGGGCTGTTGCCCGTGCCGGGGCGGGGCGGGCGCTTCTTCTGTTTTTGGCTGAGCACCATAAAAGCGATCAGGCTGAGGAGGCTGCCCACGAACAGCAACAGCAGCGGCAGGAGCTTGATCATCTGCCAGAGGTTCGGCATCAGCACGTTCTTGACGCCGAGGGAGTAAAAGGCGAAGCCCGGCGCGACAAACAGCAGCGTCACCCACAGCGCGGGCTTTCTTCTTAAAACGACGCTGAAGGCGCCCAGGAATACGCACAGCAGCAGGTAGAAGGGGATTTCGAGGATGCCCCAATCCACATAGGTCAGCGCGCGGCTGAAGGGCACCTTTTCGCCCGTCCACATCTTAAAAAACATGCCCAGCGGGCGCGCCATCGCATCCACCCGGATGTACAGCTCGTACGCCGCCCAGATGAGGATGATGACCGCGCCCCAGAACAGCATCCGGCGGCCCGTATCGCGCAGCCACATGGCCATGCACCTCCTCGCTTTTTTCTTTAGTGTACGGTGATGGGGCGCGGTTGTCAAACAGAAAAAATCCCGCCGGATTGTGTCCGGCGGGCGGGAAAGGCAGGCTGCTTACAATTTGACGTTGGACAGCACGGCGAGGGTGGCTTCCAGATCGATGTACTGGCTGTCGCCGATCTTGTTGAGGGAGGCTACGTCGTCGGTGCCGGCAACACGGAATACCTTTATTTTGACGGTGTCGCCTTCTTTATGCGCCTCCACTGCCTTGACCAGCTGGGAGGAATTGTTGATGACCGTGCCGTCGATCTCGACGATGATGTCGCCCTTGCGGATGCCGGCGGACTGCGCGGGGGATATGCTCTCCACCTTTGTTACGTATGCGCCGTTGGGCAGGGTGCCGTCGATCTTGTTCTGCTGCTCCGGCAGCAGGGTAACGATGGTGACGCCCAGCTTGGGACCGGCAGCGTTGGAGCCTTTGGCCTGCTGCGCCTTGACCGCGCTTTCGTCAAAGTTTTCCAGCACGCCCTGCAGCAGGGGCTTGGCCACGTTGATGGGGATGCACATGCCGATGTTGTCGATGCTGGCCGTCTGGCCGCCCATCATGCCGAAAATGGAGGACTGAGCGCCGCCGTTGTCATATTTGCGGGCGGGGATGCCTTGCAGCTGGCCGAGGGTATTGAACATGCCGCCGCCTGAATTGCCCTGGTTGATGGCGGCGTCTACCTGAATCATCTGGTTCTTGACGGTTGCGCGGCGGCCATAGCGGTCGGATACCCTGTCTTCCACTTCACGGTTCAGGGCGGACACAAAGCCCACGGTGGTGGTGCGCTCAAACTCCTGTCCCAGCGGGTTGCCGATCACAATGGCGTATTCGCCCACCTGCAGGCTGTCGCTGTCGCCCAGGGGAACGGCGGGCAGGTCAAGGCCCGGCGCGTGCAGCACGGCCAGATCAAGCGCCGCGTCGCTGGCGACCACTTCGGCTTCCAGCTCCTTGTCTTCATACGTTACGGTGACGCGGGTGGCATCCTCGATGACGTGATGGTTCGTGAGGATGTGGCCGTACTTGGTGACCACGACGCCGGAGCCGGTGGCGGCCAGGCGCTCGGTGGTGGTTTCCGGGATATTGAAATACCCGTAACCGTACCCATAGAAATCGGAGCGGCTCGGCTGATAGTTGTTGACGCCTACGATGCTCTTTTGGGCGTTATTGGCCACTTCGATGATGGGGCTGGTGACTTTGCTCTGATCGGTCGTGGTGTTGATGATGGCGCCGACATCCTCCTTGCTCAGGCTCCCGCCCGCCAGCGCGGTATACCCGACGCCCAGCGCGAGCACCAAAAGGAGGGACAGGGTTACGGTAATCAATCTGCGTTTCATGAGAATCTATCCTTTCTGCCATGAGGCATTCAGTTTGCCTTTTCTATGCTACGGTGTCATTATACCCGGCGTTTTTGTCCGCTGCTTGAATAAAATATGAACAATCTGGGAATATGCGGAGACTCTTTTATGAATTGATTGAATCGTGCCGGCAAATCATGTATGCTATAGAAGCGTATAAGGAGGCCTTATGGTGGAATTCACGTTTGGACAGATCGGGCAGGAAGACGATGTGCTGGATTTTGCCAACTATGTTTTCAGCATGGTTCGCTGTCCTGTCGATTTTCAAAAGCTGCTGCCCAAGGTCTATGCCCGGCGCGACTTTGCGCCGCTGCACGCGCTGGCCATGGAAAAGGGCCGCATCAAGGGCACGCTGGCGCTGCTGCCGGGTGAGCTGAATATTCGGGGAGGGGGTACGCTCAAAACAGGGTATCTTGGCACCATGGCGGTGCATCCCTATGCGCGCGGCGGCGGCCTGATGCGTACCTTGATGGAGATGATCCTGAAAAGAGGCGCCGGCATGGAGCTGGATGTATTGGCCCTCGGCGGACGGCGTCACCGCTACAACTATTTTGGCTTTGAACGCGGCGGCGCGCTCATGACGTTTACGCTGAACGCCGATTGCTTAAAGCATGCCCTTGGAACTGTGGATGCCAGCGATACCGAGCTTGTGCCCATGCAGGAGGCTGCGCCGGCCGATCAAGAGGCCGCACTGTCCGCCTATCATGCCCTGCCTGTGGCGGGCAAACGGGACGACCTGATGATGGCGCTTCAAAGCTGGCAGGCTCAGCCGATGGCGGTCAGGCGGTCGGGGCGTGCGGCGGGCTATCTGTGTGTGCAGGGAAACTGCGTCACCGAAACGGCGCTGCCGGATGAGGCTGTACTGCCCGCCTATAAGAAGTGTCTGGAAACGCTTCATGGGCAGGAAATGCAGGTGCTGGCGTTCCAGCACGAAACGGCCCGCATCGCCGTGCTGCGCCGGGTTTCCGAACGCTATGCCCTGTCGGATCAACTGATGATGCGGGTGCTCAACTGGCCGAAGGTTTTGCAGACGCTGATGATTTTTAAGCAGAGCCTTGCCCCCCTGGAAGAGGGGCGCGTGATTCTTGCCATCGAGGGGGCGGGCAGGCTGTGCGTTGCGGTGCGGGAGGGCGTCGTCGCCGTTCAGAAAACGGAGGAAGCCCCGGATGTGTGCTGGAGCCATAACGAAGCGGTGACGCGGCTGTTTTCGCCGCTTGCGGTGCTGATGCCCTCGCCCCTGCCGTGCAGCTGGCTGCCGCTGCCCTTTGCCATTCCCCGCGCCGACGCGTTCTGAACATATTAAGGAGAATGTATGGCCAAAGCAAAATCCGTCTACGTCTGCTCCGCCTGCGGATATGAATCCGTGCGCTGGTATGGCAAGTGCCCTTCCTGCGAGCAATGGAATACCATGGAAGAAACGCTGCCCAAAGAGCAGCCGCAGCTGAAGCCGAACAAGCAGCGCGGCGGCACGGGCGCTGCCGCACAGCGGATTGAGGATGTGCGCGCGGGGGATGAGATCCATCGGAGAACAGGCATGGAGGAGTTCGACCGCGTGCTGGGCGGCGGCATTGTTGAAGGGTCGCTGACGCTGATCGGCGGGGAGCCCGGCGTCGGCAAAAGCACGCTGCTGCTCCAGATATGCCATCTCCTTGCGCGGCAGGGAAAACGGGTGCTCTATGTATCGGGGGAAGAGAGCGCGCGCCAGATCAAACTGCGCGCCGTTCGGCTGAAGGCGGATCACAGCGATATGATGCTGCTGTGTGAAAATGCCATGGATGCCATCGAGGAGCGCCTGAACGAAATCCAGCCGGATTATGCGGTGATCGACTCGATACAAACGGTGTATCGGCCGGAGATGGCCAGCGCGCCGGGGTCTGTGAGCCAGGTCAGGGAATGCGCGTCCTTATTGATGCGGTACGCTAAAACGTCGGGGTGCGCGGTGCTGCTGGTCGGGCACGTCACCAAGGAGGGGGCGATTGCCGGGCCGCGCGTGCTGGAACACATGGTGGACGTCGTGCTGTATTTTGAGGGCGACTACCAGCGCGAGTACCGCCTGCTGCGGGCCGTCAAAAACCGCTTCGGCTCCGTCAACGAGCTGGGCGTGTTTGAAATGACGGGGGAAGGCATGCGGGCGGTGGAGAACGCCTCCGAAACCATGCTCAGCCAACGCGCCAGCGGCGCTTCGGGCTCGGTCGTTTTTTGCGCCATGGAGGGTTCCCGGCCCATGCTGGTCGACATTCAGGCGCTGGCCGCACAATCCTTTTATGCGTCGCCCCGGCGTACCGTCAACGGGGCGGACTCCGGCCGTGTGGCGCTGCTGCTGGCGGTGCTGGAAAAGCGCGCGGGGCTCAGGCTCTATAATCAGGATGTATTTGTCAATGTAGCGGGCGGGTTGCAGCTGAATGAACCGGCGGCGGACCTGGCGCTGTGCCTGTCGATTGCTTCATCGCTGTCGGATGTGCCTTTGCCAAACGACCTTGCCGCCATCGGCGAAGTGGGGCTGGGGGGCGAAGTGCGTGCGGTACCGCAGATGGAGCGGCGGCTCAGCGAGTGCCGCAGGTTGGGGTTTACGAAAGTGGTATGCCCCAATATGACGCGGGAGAGGGTGCCGGAGGGGCTGAAGGTCTATGCGGTTGATACGCTGGCGCAGGCGGTCGCGATGCTGAGCCTTAAGCAGTACGGAGCATCGAAACGAAACGAAGCCTGATTGTATACAAAACCGGGCTTTGCACAAGAAATTGGAAAAAAGCCGAAAAGCATTGCGGTGCCTTGCTATTCGGCTTTTTTGAATTGTGAGAATAGTGTAAAATTTCCGCAAGAAATAGTGTAAAATTTCCGCAAGAAAAGCCTTGACAAGGGTGGGGTGAGTGTGTTAATCTATTCAAGCGCCTTTGAGAGAGGGCGTGGAACCTTGAAAACGATACAGAGAGAGAAGCGAAGAAACGACA
>CAZFUT010000001.1:0-82495 GCA_964522425.1 uncultured Oscillospiraceae bacterium | reverse complement strand
GGGGTAAAATGCCGGAAAGAGAACTGGAACTGAAACATGTTCCGGTTTCTTTTTTGTTGCGAAATCTCATGGAAGGGGTTGACAAGCCGGGCAAAATGATAAAACCGATAATGGGTGGGTACAGTACCAGAATATATCTCAGGAAAGTGACAACGCCTCTCCATGGTCATCGCACAATCGCCGCTCAAATCAACGTTTCTTCATGATTGTAATTCATATTCACGAATCCGTTCAATTTTGGGCGCGGAGGGAGTGCCTTCCACATACTCCGTTTTGAGCCAAGTAGTCAGCAGTTCCACCAGCAGCTTTTCGCCAATAGTGAAGGCGCCAAAGCAGGCGATGTTCGCGTGATTACTCTTTTCAGCGCGGATCGCGGAATAGCTGTCCGAGAGCAACGCAGCATACGCCCCCTTGACTTTGTTCGCGGAAATGCTCATGCCGATGCCGGTGCCGCAGATCAATACGCCGCGCTCTGCTTCGCCGGATACTACCTGCTGAGCGACGGCAAAAGCCGTGTTGGCATAGATGGGATCGTTACCCATGAAGGTAATGACCTCATGGCCGAGAGCCTCGCAGGTTTTCTTTGCGATTTCCGCGTAATGATCCGCATTGGGATCAAATCCAATCGCCATTTTCATTCGTATCAAGTCTCCTTCTTTTGATGGCCGCAGCGGAGCATCTCGTCTACGTCCTCCCGGGTCGGCGTATCCATCAACCCTGTACGCGTCACAGACCAGGCGGCAGCGGCAGACGCATAGGTTGCGGCTTCGATCGGGTTTTTTCCCGCCATGCTTGCGGCGATAAAGGCGCCGTCAAACGTATCGCCCGCGCCGGTTGAATCTATTTCCTCTACATCAAAGGCAGGGATAAAGATCGCCTCGCCACTGTCAAACAGCACCGCGCCGCGCTTACCGTCTTTAAGCACCACTCGCTTGCCTTGCCTGGAAACACGGGCGCAGACATCTTCGTCCCTTTCGCCGTTGACGCTGAAGATTTCGGCTTCACCGCGGCTTGGCAAAAAAAAGTTACAGCGCTCCAATGCCTGCCTTGCTCTGGGAAGATAATCTTCCAGGCAGATGACCTGCTGGCGATAATTCGGGTCAAAACTAACGAGCACATCGTCTCCGACCTGTTCAAGCATCTGTCGGTGCAAGGCTGCGGATGAATTGCTGATGGATATGGCAAAGCCCGAAACATGAATGCAGCGTACGGAGCGAAGAAGCTCCAGATCCAGGTCCTGCGTTGGATTGATTTTTGCCGCGGCCGAATGGGGAACGGTAAACAGAAAATCGCGGCTGCCATCGCTGAATTTAGTCAGCATAGAAAGGCCCGTATCATGAAGCGGATCCACGCGAATATGCGATACATCGATATTGTTTTTGCGCATCGAGTCCAAAAAGCAGTCTGCAAAGGCATCTCGCCCGATGACGCCAACATAGCAGCCCTTATAACCCAGCCTTGCACACGCGCTGATGACGATCCCCGGATCTCCGGCGGGCACCGGACCGTAAAAATCTCCCGGCTTGCTCAGCGGAATATCCTTTTGCACACGGGTAAACTCCACCATCGGCACGCCGAAAGTCATGATATCAAACTTCTTCAACAAGTGCTTACTCCAGCATTTGACGAACCTGCTCAGCCACCGCATCTGCCGTCAGGCCGTAGTCCTGGAGCATGGCCGGGTAGGGCGATACCGAATGCGGATAATTGTCCGGCAGACCGAGCTTACGGATACGAACTGCCTTTCCGGACTTGACAGCGGCCTCCGTCACCGCGGTGCCCAACCCGTTAACCACGCTGTGCTCCTCTAATGTGATGATGGGTCGTCCAGCCTTAGCTATATCAAGAATAGCTTTTTCGTCCAGCGGTTTGACGCTGATCATATTGATTACGCTTACATGACAACCTTCTTTGTTCAGCTTTTGTGCCGCTTCCAGCGCGACGCCGACCATTGTGCCGATGGCGATAATGGCTGCATCCGTTCCTGTGGTCAGCGTTACAGACTGGCCCAGCACTAAAGGCGCATCATCCGCTTTCAACGCCTTAGGGACCCCGCCTGTAAGACGGATATAGACTGGGCCGGTTTGCTGAAAAGCAAAGCGGATGCACTTGTACAGCTCCACATGATCGGCAGGGCAAAGAACGATCATATTCGGGAGCGAACGCATGACGGCCATGTCTTCCCAGCCGAAATGGGTAACGCCTTGCGTTCCCATTGATACGCCGCATTCGCTGCCAACAATGACAATATTCAGATCACTGTAGGCTGCGTCCAAACGAATCTGCTCGAAGCAGCGCTCGCTCGCAAAGGGGGAAAAAGCAAACACCACCGGCTTTTTTCCGCCGTGAGCAAGTCCCGCAGCAACACCGATCATATTCTGCTCGGCAATACCGCATTCCACCACCTGAGATTTCAGTGCCTCAGGGCATTCAAAGCGGCAAGCGCGCGCGCTGTCTGCTATCAGAAAGACGCGGTCATGATCCTCTGCCAGAAAGTCTTTCATGAGCAAGCCGAAAGACGGACGAAATTTCATCACCCGTTCGCTCAGCTCGGCAAGAACTTTCTTATTCATTGCTCATTCCTCCCACTTTCCAATTCACTGATGGCTTGATCCCGAACCTCGGCAGAAATCATACCATGATGCCAATCGTTATTGTTTTCAAACATGCGGACGCCGCTTCCTTTTACGGTGCGAGCAATTATACAATGCGGCTTGCCAGCAATCCGATTTTTCTTATCCAGTACCTTCTGGAGTTCCGCGATGCAATTCCCGTTAATTTCATCTACATGCCAGCCAAAAGCGCGCCATTTATCCGCCATCGGCTCCATATCCATCAGGTCGCGCGTGGCTCCGCCGTATTGAAAGCCATTTGCGTCCACAATCACGGTTAAATTGTCCAGCTTATGCTGAGCGGCAAACATGGCTCCTTCCCAAATGCTCCCCTCGTTAGACTCTCCGTCGCCTATCACCACATACGTGTTGTAAGGACGATGATCCAGCATGGCCGCCTTTGCCAGGCCGCACCCCACGCTCAGCCCATGCCCCAGCGAACCGGACGGATGCTCGATGCCGGGAACACCTTTGCCGCTGGGATGACCCGCAAGGCGTGTGTGATTGCAGTTAAAAGTCATTGCCTGATCTTCGCTAAGCAATCCACTGAGCACCAGCGCCGCATACAACCCCAGACAGGCGTGTCCTTTGCTGAGCACCACACGATCCCGATCTTCCCAGTATGGTTCCTCCACGCGGTAATCCATGGTGTCGAAAAACAGCACAGCCATGATCTCCATCAGCGAAAAAGCCGGACCGATATGAGCTCCCTCTGAGCCGGCAACACAAGCCATGCGAAGCGCAATTTCCCGCAGCTCCCTCGCTTTCTCCTTCAAGACCTCGACGGATGCTTTCATCATAACAACACTCATCCTTCCCAATAATACTTCTTATCTGCGGTTCAGCTTGACCAAACGATCTTTTTTCTCTTTGCTTCGCTTGCGCAGTACATCCACGAGCACCGCCAACAAAATGACAACGCCTTTGGCGACGTACTGCCAGAACGATTCCACGTTAAGCATATTCAAGCCGTTGTTGATCACGCCGATAATAATCGCGCCAATTAACGTGCCGCCGATGGTACCTACGCCGCCGTTGAAGCTTGCGCCGCCCAACACAACGGCTGCGATCGCGTCACACTCGTAGCCTTCGCCCGTCGCGGGCACACCGGCCGTCATGCGCGCGGCCAGCACGATACCGGCGACAGCCGCCAAAAAGCCTGATAATGCATAGACCGCCACCTCAATCCGTGAAGTCTGTATGCCGGCGAAGCGTGCCGCCGTTTTGTTTCCCCCCAGCGCGTAGATGTGACGGCCAAAACGGGATCTGGTGAGCACGAGGATGCATACGATCATAATGGCCAGCATGTACAGAATCGGCAATGCCACAGGGCCAAGGTACGTGGTGCCGATCGAAATGAACCTTTGATTTTTAATGCGGATGGGCGCACCCTTCGCCATCAGCATTGCGAATCCGCGAAAAATCTGCTGCATGGAAAGAGTAACGACGAACGGCGCGATGCCCGTGGCTGTCACGATGATACCGTTGAGCATGCCAACCAGCGTACAGGTGATCAGCGCACCTAAAACAGCCGCCCAGATCGGCCAGCCCGCGCTCATCGCCCATGCGGCAAACACACCGGAAAAAGCCAGCAGGGGGCCAACGCTTAAATCGATGCCTCCAATCAAAATCACGAATGTCATGCCAAAAGCCAGCAGCGCATTGGTACTGATTTGGCGGAGAATATTCCACATGTTGGATGCCGTCAAGAATATCGGAGACATGACGCTGATAATCGCCATCAGGAGCGCCAGACCTACCAGAATGCCCAAATTTTGCTTAGACCACGCTGCGATGCCGCTGCCGAGCTTGGCGGCAAAAGCGTTTTGCTTTCTCTCCATCATCGGTTACACCCCTTTTATTGCATTGAAAGAATCACAGGGAATACCTCATAATAGTTTCCTGATCAAACTGCGCCTTGTCCTCAATGATCTTGACGGACCGACCGTGCCGCATCACAACGATGCGGTCGCTCATGTTGATGACTTCCGGAAGCTCCGAGGAAATCAGAATAATGGCAACACCCGCCTTGGCCAGCGAATCGATCAGCTCATATATCTCTTTTTTAGCGCCGATATCAATGCCGCGCGTCGGCTCGTCCAAGATCAGCAGTTTGGGATTTGCCGCCAACCAACGGGCAATAATCGCCTTTTGCTGGTTGCCGCCGCTCAGATTGCTGATTTTTTGTTTGGGCGAGTACGCCTTGATGCTCATCTTATGGAAAAACTCTCCAATGATAGAATCTTCCTTCTTGGCGTTGACATGGATAAATTTCATGAACTCATTCAGCACGGAAATGGTGATATTGAAGCCCACGCCCATTTGCGGGATGATGCCCTGTTCCTTGCGGTTCTCCGGCACCAGCACCACTCCCGCCCGAACCGCTTCATAAGGCGTATGAAAGTTTACCACCTTACCTTCCAGAGTAATGCTGCCTTCCGTACCATGCTCCAGGCCAAAGATAATCTGAGCGGTTTCTGTACGCCCCGCTCCAATCAAGCCCGTCATTCCCAATACCTCGCCTCGGTGAACCTCAAAACTGACATGGTCGATTGTACCGGGTAAAGTCAAAGCTTTTACTTCCAATACGGTGTGCGAAAAATCCGGCTGATGAGTGGTATTGTAATAGTTGGTAATTTCCCGGCCGACCATAGCGTAGATCATTTCATCTTCCGACATTTCGCCAACCAATTTGCTGACGATGGTATGCCCATCGCGGAAAACGGTTAAGCGATCGCAAATCTTCTGGATTTCTTCCAACTTATGTGATACAAAGAGCGTTGAAACGCCCTGCGATTTCAAATTCCGAATGATCTGGTAGAGCTGCGCTACCTCTTTATTTGTCAAAGAGGAGGTCGGCTCATCCATGATAATAAGCTTCACGTCGCGTGAAAATGCCTTAGCGATTTCCACCATCTGCTGTACAGCAATATCAAGATCCTTCACATAGGCATCCAAAGGGATGTCCAACCCAAGCTTTTGCAGGATTTCGGCAGCAAACCGGCGGCTCTTCTCCGCCGAGTAAGACACCCTTCCGCCCCGCTCAAAGCCCAGCATGATGTTTTCATACACCTTCATATGAGGCACAAGGCACAGCTCCTGATAGATTACACTGATGCCGCGAAACAGAGATTCACGGATGCTGTCCTGCTTGTATGCCTGCCCCATAAAGGTGATTTCGCCTTCATCAGGAGCATAAATCCCCGCGATAACTTTGATGATTGTGCTTTTTCCGGCTCCGTTTTCGCCGATTAAACCGTGCACCTCGCCATAACCGATTTTAAGACTGACCTTGTCCAGTGCCTTTACGCCGGGGAATGACTTGGAGACGCCCCGTACGTCTAACAATAATCCCGACACGTGTTCCCAGCTCCTTCTACTCCACAGATGCTTGAAAAAAGTATCCGGGTCGTTGCCGCACGCGCTGATTGCAACGACCCGATAAAGCAGCCACGCACGTAATTTTCAAACAGGCGCCATCTGCTGCCCGGGTGGTTTAAGAGCGTTTTACACCCGATTAAGCCATTTGCTCTTATTGGCAACAGCCCTAATAAAGGAACTCAGAAGCCCACATATCCTTCGACATTGTCCTTTGTCAGCAAAGTAACCTCGAGGAGGTTCTCATACTCGAAAGCCTCGCCCTTGGCATTTTTTATCATCAGCAGCACCGCGCCCTGCCCCATCGCGTAAGGATTCTGCGCGGCTTCCGCGGTGTGGAGACCTTCCTTGATATAATCGGCCATCTGTTGCTGGCCATCGACCGCATAGGTCTGGACACCGGCAAGGCGGTTAGCGGCTTGCATGGAAGCGATTGCTCCCTGGCAGGAACCGTCGTTGATGGCGAATACGACGTTAAAATCAGTATACTGCTGCAGCCAGTTATCCATGATGGACATCCCCTTATCGTAGAGGCCGGAGCAGGGCTGCTCAGCAATGATTTCATAGCCTTCATGGCCCTTGATTGCATCCGCAAAGCCCTGATAACGGTCGATGGTGCACTTGATTTCCGGGTGGCTCATCACAAGGATCTTCGCGCTGTCCAGCGTATCCAACACATGCTGACCGCAGAGGTAGCCGGCCTTGTAGTTATCCGAAGCGATATAAGCGATCGTCTTCTCCGCATCGGCGCAGGCGGCGTCAACAGAAACAACCGGCACGCCGGCCTTCTGAGCCGCATCCAACGCCGGCGTAATGCCTTCGAAGTCAACCGGCATCACGATCAGGCCCTGAATGCCCTGCTGGAGCAGGTCGTCGCACTGAGAAATCTGCTTCTCAATGTCGTTCTCCGCGTAATAAGCAATCAGCTCAATGCCGTTCTGATCGCAGACATCTTTCATGCCATTGTACAGAGGAACCATAAACGGGTCGTTTTTCATGAATGCAACGCCAATCTTGGTCAGTTCCGTGGTGTTGTCTTCGGCGGCGGCACCGACGATCATGGTGCACAGCAGACACAGAACGGCCAGAAGAGACAGAAACTTGTTTGACATTTTGTTTACCCTCCAATTTTATTTTCCGTTTCCGGGATCACCGTGGTGGCTCTCCACTTTATATAATCAGTATAGAATATCGAAGTGAACATGTCAATAGTTTTTATAAATTTCGGAGTTTTTTATTCTATTTATACAAAAAAAATAGAATATTTACCCTTAAATATCTAGAAATACACATTTTTATCAGATTTTCACTCCGTTTTTTATTTTTAATTATGGAGTTTTTTGCTCAAGCTATTGACATGACGTTTCAAAAAAATTAAACTATATAAAAAACACATTCCTCTGTGAATTGGAAAGGAATTTTGCCATGAATCAACAATACCTGATAGGAACCGATATCGGTTCCTCCAGCACCAAAACGGTCGTTACCGATGCTCTGGGCAATATCCTTGCCTCCGCCACAGAGGCTTATGAGATTCTTTGTCCGCACAACGCCTGGGCGGAACAATGGCCCGATGTGTGGGAAAACGCCGCCTGTACCACAATTCGCAAGGCGCTTAAGAAGAGCCGCGTGCTTCCTGAAGAGATTGCCTCCATCTGCATCAGCGGCCTGTACGGAGGCAGTGGCATTCCGCTGGATGAAAACATGGAGGTGGTACGCCCCTGCATCATTTGGATGGATCGGCGCGCGGAGGACATATGTACGCGCCTCCGCACGGAGCTGGATATGGATCAGCTCTTTGCCGTCACAGAAAACGGCATCGACAGTTACTTTGGCTATACGAAAATCCTCTGGATCAAGGAAAACGAACCGGAAAACTGGAACCGTATTCGTTTGTTTATGACACCCAACCAGTATGTGATCTACAAGCTCACCGGCGAGATTTCCATTGACCGCACCTCCGCCGGCAACTTAGGCGGTATTTTCGATGTTGAGAAGAACAGCTGGTCAGACATGATGATGGAAAAACTCGGCATTCCGCGTGGGCTGTTGCCGCAGCGCATCGTCAATCCCACCGATATCGTCGGCAAGCTGACGCAAGAAGGCGCGGCTATGCTCAGCCTCATACCGGGCATCCCCGTTTGCGCAGGCTGCATCGACTGTTTGGCTTCTACGCTTTCCAGCGGTGCATACAGCAACTGCAACAATGTCGCTGTACTGGCCACCAGCCTGAACTGGGGTACATTGCATACAGACAAGCCGGTTAATCCGCAGTATATTTCCATGCCATACTTGACAAACGATCATTCGTTACGGTATACATATGGAGGGATTTCTACTGCCGGTGCACTGACCAAATGGTTTTTACATATCACTGCTGATCCGATGTTTGCCGCGGGAAGCGAAGGCAGGGAACAGCGTATGGCCTTCAAGGATCTTGAGGAAGCTGCCAGCGTGATTCCCGCCGGCAGCGAAGGTCTGTTGGCGCTTCCTTATTTTATGGGAGAGCGAACGCCGATTTGGGATTCACGCGCTCGCGGCACGCTGTTAGGTTTAACGGTAAAGCATACCACCGCGCACCTGTACCGGGCTCTGTTGGAAAGCGTTAGTTATGCTTTGCGCCATGTAATCGAAGCATATTACGGCGATACCCCCGAAAGCAGCTGTAAAATTGTCGGCGGCGGTACGGCCTCCAAGCTATGGGTGCAGATTCTGTCCGATGTGACAGGATTAAAGCTGGAGTGCATGACCGATGGCGTAGAAGCGCCGATTGGCGATGCATTCTTGGCGGGCATGGGCGCGGGTATGTTTTCGGATTTTTCTCAAATTGAGCAATGGACAAAGTCTTACATGGTGTTTTGCCCAAATTGGCAAAAGCATGAACTGTATAACCATTATTATGAAATTTACAAGCATCTCTATCCCTCTATAAAGAGTGATATGCACAAGTTAGCTGAGCTGGGGTTCTCGTTTGACTGAGACATTGCTGATGCCGGCGGATCGACGATGGGAAGTGTCCTTCATGAATAAAGTGCTGGTCAGGTTGAGATTTGTGCTTCCCTCCCTGCCAAGGGCGGAAAAAGCCGTGGCGGAGTATATGTCGACACATGTTGCGCAAATGTCAGATATGACCCTTTCCACACTTTCGGATGAAACTTCAGTAAGCGAAGCAACCATTCTCCGGCTATGTAGACGCCTGGGCTATTCTTCTTATATACAGCTTCGTCAGGCTTTTGCCTTTGCCGCCAACGAAGAGCATCCGAAAGCCCCCGAAACCATATCCTTCAGCGATCAAATGCCTGTGGCCTTTCGCAAGCTAACCTATTCGTTGAATCGTTCGCTGGAAGATACGATGGCTTTTGTTTCTGATGATTATGTCACCGTGCTCAACGCTATCCTTAATTCTTCCTGCATCTACCTTTTCGCTTCAGGGGATGCCGCATTTATTAGCCAGTACGCCTGTATGAAATTCCGGCGTTTGGGCTTTCAATGTGTGATGTGCTCGGATGTCTTTTATCAGTATGAAACAGCCATGCGGCTGACCGAAAAAGACGTGGCGATTGCCATTAGCAACAGCGGACGCTCGGCCAACGTTGTTAACGCCATGAAAATCGCCCGATCGCAAAACTCTTTCACTTGCTGTATCACGCAGGGAAACCGTACGCCGCTGACCAAGTGTTGTGATGTATGCCTGTACTATTCGGCTATTGACATGACCATTGGGCGCGATAGCGTAAACAAGCGCATCATGGAGCTGATGATCATCGAAGCGCTGTATTTGGGCCTGATTAACTCGGGTGACAGCGATTACCGTGAAATGCTGCAAAACACAATGCGTTCATCGGAAATGAACAAGCTTTAATGTTGATGCTTCCCGTCTTTGCTCTTTCGATCGCCAGAGCAAGCCATAACTCCGGGTCATCAGTATCATACCGCGCAGAAGGCATTTCCGCCATCAGCGCAGCCTTTTTGAATGCCCCGATATCGCGTTATATTTTCTTGGCGCACGAACGTCATAACACAAAGGACGCCTGCGGGGAATCGCCCCGCGGGCGTCCTTTTATGCGCCGTTTGCGGCCTGCGCCGCCCCCGTGCTGCCGCGCACCACCAATTTACCGCCGATGCACAGGTGGACGCCGGGCCAATGCGGGTGCTGCATCCGCTTTTTGATCATATCCACCGCCAGCGTGCCGAGGGTGGAGCGCGATATGCGCACCGTGGTCAGCGCGGGCATACTGACGCCGCTGAAGGGGATATCGTCGACGCCCATCACCGACATATCCTCGGGCACCCTGTACCCCTTTTCCTGCAGGGCGCGGATGACGCCGATGGCAATGGTGTCGTTGGCCGCCAGCGCCGCGCCGCCGGGGGTAAACCGGCCCGCCTCCAGGTGCGCCTTCATATCCTCGTACGCGCCGCTCAGCGTGGGCGTGACGGGGACGGGCGCAAGGGGCGTAAGGCCCAGCTCCAGCATGGCGCGGTTGTAGCCTTCAAACCGCTCGCGGCAGTTGGGCATGTGCTGGGCATCCTGGAAGCAGTAGATCTCTCGGTGGCCGAGGGCGTACAGGTAACGCACGGCCACCCGCGCGATGTCCTCGTTGTCCATCACCACCGAATCGACGTTCTTATACCTTACGCCGTTGTCCAGCACCATCACCGGCGTTTTAATGCAGTCGAGCAGGCGGTATTCGCTGCGCTGCAGCTCGGTAGCGACGAATATCACGCCGTCGGGGGGCGACAGCATCAGCCCCCTGATGATGGTTTCCGCCGTCGCGGGCGTGCAGTTGCACATCAGAAGATCAAAGTCTTCCTTTCGGCACTCGCTCTCGATCTGGTCGATGATGGAGGCGATGAAGCCCTGGTTTTCCTCCACGCCCATGCCGTGCGCCCTGTACTTGATGAGGATCAGCTTTAAGCGGCGCTTTTTGCTTTTTTTCTGCGGCGCTTCGTAGGCATACCGGTCGATGACGGCCTGTATGTGCTGCCGGGTCGGCTCGCTGACGCCCTTGCGCCCGTTGAGCACAATGGACACCGCAGCGGGCGAAACGCCGGCCAGCGCCGCGATCTCTCGTATGGTCATAAGGCCTCCGTTCAGCGGCGCGCCTTCAGATACGCTTCTTTTTTCTTGAATATCTCCTTCAGGCTTTCGGTATAAGGCGCGCGGGCAATGCCGTACTCGGTGACGATGGCGGTGATCAGGCCGTGGTCCGACACGTCGAAGGCGGGGTTGTACACATGCACGCCCTCTGGGGCCATGCGCTGCTTAAACCACATCTCCGTCACCTCATGTTCGGGGCGCTCCTCGATGGGGATGTCCTTGCCCTCTTCGATGCTCATGTCGATGGTGGAGGTGGGCGCGCAGACGTAGAAGGGGATGCCGTAGTGCTTGGCCAATATGGCCACGCCAGAGGTGCCGATCTTGTTGGCGGCGTCGCCGTTTGCCGCCACGCGGTCGCAGCCCACAAAGACGGCCTGCACCCAGCCGTTCTTCATCACCTGGGAGGCCATGTTGTCGCAGATCACCGTGGTGTCCACGCCGTCGGCCGCCAGCTCGAACGAGGACAGGCGCATGCCCTGCAAAAGCGGGCGCGTTTCATCGGTGAACACCTTAAAGTTCATGCCCTTTTCGCGCCCCAAATGGATGGGGGCCAGCGCCGTGCCGTAGCGCACCGTAGCCAGCTGCCCCGCGTTGCAGTGGGTCAGGATGCCGTCGCCGTCCCTGATGAGGCTCAGGCCGTATTCGCCGATGCCGCGGCAGACGCGGATGTCTTCCTCCAGGATGGCCACCGCTTCGTCGTGCAGGAGGCCGCGGATCGCGTCCACCGTTTTATCGCTGTGATCCAGCACCACCTTTTCCATGCGATTCAGCGCCCAGAACAGGTTGACCGCCGTGGGGCGGGAGGAGGCGAGATAGTCCTTGGCCTTGGTGAAGGCTTCCTTAAACGGGGCGTATTCGCTTTCGTGGATGTCCAGCGCCGCCAGGTATACGCCGATGGCCGCCGCCACGCCGATGGCGGGCGCGCCACGCACCTTGAGAAGATAGATGGCTTCCCATATCTCCTTCTGGTCGCGCAGGGACAGGATGTCCACCGTGCCCGGCAGCCTGGTCTGGTCGATGATGACGAGGCGCTTGTTCGTTTCGTCCAGCCGGACGGTATCCACGTGCAAAATGCTCTGCCGCATATCAGTCCCTCCCCGCTTCTTCGTGGGCTTCGGCGATGGCGTTCAGATAGTCCTGCCCCGTTGTAAAGGCCGTGCGGCGCATGATGAGCTTTTTGGCCAGCAGCACGTTGAGGCGCTCGGCAAAGGCGCGCTTTTCTTCGTCGGCGATGCTCGTCACATCCTTCACCTGCGCCATGCCCACGGTGCGGCGCACCAGTTCGGTGCCGGTATAGGCGGCGGTGTCGCTGAGGACGCTGCTTAGATAATACTCCTTAAAGCCCTCGGTTTTGGCCATATAATCGTCCACATGCCCGTCAAAGGCCTTGAGGAACTTTTCTTTAAACAGGTCCACCACTTCGCCGACCGTTTTCAGCGCCCACCCGCAGAAGGCTTCGGCGCCCGCGGCTTCCCCGTTGTCCCACGCGAACACCAGGTTGGCGATCACGTTGCCCACGTCGTACCCGATGGGGCCGTAGAAGGCGAACTCGGGATCGAACACGCGGGTGGAATCGGGCTTGACGAAGATGGAGCCGGTATGCAGGTCGCCGTGCAGCAGCGCCTGCGCGTTGTTCATAAACTCAAACTTGAGCTTGGCGATTTCAAGATGCAGCGCTTTGTCGCCGTACAGCTCCCTTTCCACAAAGGCCTTGTTGCGGGGAAACACCTTGTTGCGGCCGCGCAGGTCGTTGTACGGCTCCTCCAATACCAGCTGCTCGGTGATCTCGCACAGCTCGGGGTTGATGAACCGCTTCACCTGCTCCTTCTTCGCCTTGTGCTCCATGGTCACATCGGTGGTGAGCAAAAGGGTATTGACCATGAAGGTGGTGATGTCCTCCGCAAACCGCGGGAAGATCTCGTGATCCATCAGCGCGTAGCGCATCAAACGGTGGTCGGACAGATCCTCCATGATGCAGGCGCACATGGTGGTGTCGTACATATAGATTTTCGGCACGCTGCCGGGGGCGAAGCGGTCTTCGATCTGCAATATCTCCGACTCGATGCGGTTGCGGTCGGTGGATACGCGCATCTCGGCCGAGATGCGCAGCTGCTCGCCCGCGTGCTTCACGATGACCGAGTGGCCCTTTTCGTCCCATACGCGGAATACATAGTTGAGGTTGCCGTCGCCGATTTCCTTGGAGGCGACGGTCTGCTTGTCCCAGGCGATGTCCTTCAGCTTTTCCAGCGTGTACTCGATCACATCGTCCTTGTTCATCAGAAAATAACGGTCAAAGCGTGACATTTGCATTCTCCTTTACTGTTCCTTCTTGCCCGCGTAGGCGGCGATCAGCGCCAGCGCCAGCACCGCGCCCTTGACGGCGGGCAGCATGTAATACGGCACCGCGAGGATGGTCAGCCCGTTTTCCAGCGTGCTCACCAGCATGGAGCCCACCAGCGTGCCCAGCGCGTTGGGCTTTTCCGCGCCGCCCACCGAGCGCCCGACAAACACCGCGGCCAGCGACTGCATCAGGTAGTTGTCGCTGTTCATCACCTGCGCGGAGGAGCCGCGGGAGGCCACCATGATGCCGCCGACGGCGATGAACACGGCGGTGATCATGCCCGCCATGTACCTATAGCCCTTGACGTTGATGCCCGACAGCCTAGCCGCCTGCCTGTTGCCGCCGATGGCGTACATATAGCGTCCGTACTTGGTGTGCTCAAGGAAAAGGTAAACCACCAGCACGCACACCAGCATGATGATGATGATCAGCGGCGCGCGCCCGATGGCGGAAAAGCTGTCCGACAGCGCGGTGCGCGCGGGCGGGTTGCCGTTGGGCAGGCGCATGCCGGTGGACACCGCGCCGCCGCCTATGTACCACTGGCCGAGGCCCTGATGGACGAACATCAGCGCGCAGGTGGCCAGCATGTCGGGGATCTTGCACACGAGGATGAGGAACATGGTCAGCTGATACATCACCAGCGTCACCAGGACGCTCACCACGATGCTCATGCCCAGCGACAGCCCGTACCACAGGTACATGCTGACGAACACATAGGCCGAACAGCTCGCCAGCGTGCAGGCCGACATGTCAAAGCCGTCGGTGGACATGGTGACCGTTAAGGCGATGCCGAACACCGTGGTGATGGACATGGCGCGCAGGATGTTGATCATGTTGCTCTGCGACATGAAGGCCTTGCCCTTGACCAGCGTAAAAATCACGAAGCACAACAACAGGGTGAGCACGGCGGCCCAATCCAAGAGGAAGCGCCCCACCCTCTGTTTCTTTTGTGTTGACAGCGTCATACTCTGCTCTCCTCCCGTTTGCTACCGCCGACCGCGTAGTGCATGATCTCGTCTTCCGTCGTCTTCTTTGTTTCCAGCTCCGCCATCACCCGCCCGTCGTACAGCACATAGACGCGGTCGGTGATGGACAGTATCTCCGAGTTTTCGCAGGACGCGTAGATAACCGCGTTGCCGCGCCGCGCGATGTCGCTGATCAGATGGAATATCTCGCGCTTGGCCCCCACGTCCACGCCCTTGGTGGGCTCGTCGAATATATACACCGAGCAGTCCGTCGCCAGCCACTTGCCGATGGACACCTTCTGCTGGTTGCCGCCCGACAGGTTTTTCACCGTCTGCTGGACGGAGGGGGTCACAATGCCCAGATCGTTCACATGCTTGACGGCGTTGGCCTTGATCTTCGGCTTGCTGATGAAGGACAGGCGGCAGTAGCTGCCCAAACTCGAAATGGATAGGTTGAAGGCCACGTTTTCGTTGACCAGCACGCCCTCCTTGCGCCGCTCCTCGGGCACCAGCGCGATGCGGCTCCTGACCGCGTGCGAGGGGTTGGAAATGCGCAGCTTTTTGCCCAGCACCCGCATTTCGCCCCGCTTTAAGCGGTTCGCGCCGAAAATGGTCTTGCACAGCTCCGACTTGCCGGCGCCCACCAGCCCCGCGATGCCGACGATTTCGCCCGCCCGCGCGTAGAGGCTGATGCCCTGCACCTTGCCGTCCTCGCTGTACAGGTCCTGCGCTTCAAAGATCCTGTCGCCGATGGGCACCTTTTCCTTGGGAAAGCTCTCCTCAAAGCTGTGGCCCAGCATTTTTTCCACGATCTCCCGCGTGGTGGTCTTATCCGTCACGCTCTGGGTATCCACGATCTCGCCGTTGCGCATCACGGTATAACGGTCGCAGATCTGCAATATCTCGTTGATGCGGTGGGAAATGAATACGATGGCGATGTTTTCGGTTTCTTTCAGGTGCCTGACAAGGCCGAACAGCTCGCTTGTCTCGGTTTCGCTAAGCGGCGCGGTCGGTTCGTCCAGTATCAGGAAGCTGCAAGAGGACTGTACCGCGCGGGCGATCAGCACCATCTGTTTTTCGGCCAGAGACAGGTCCTGCACCAGACGGCGGCCGCTTACCTTGATGTGCAGCCGGTCCAGCACCTTCTGCGCCTCGTTGAACACCCTGGGCCAGTTCATCACCGGCGCGCCGCGCACCACGGTGTCGCTCAGCATGACGTTTTCCGCCACCGAAAAGGTGGGGATCAGCGCGGTATCCACCTCCTGATAGACGATCTGGATGCCCACCTTTTTGGCCGCCAGCGGCGTGCGCAGCTCGATCACGCTGCCGTTGAGCAGAACCTCCCCTGTGTAGTCCGGGTTTGCGCCGGCCAATACCTTCATCAGGGTGGACTTGCCGGCGCCGTTGGCCCCGACGACGGCGCGTATCTCACCCGTGGAAATTTCGAAATCCACATTTTTCAGCGCCTTCACACCGGGGAACTCGATGGAAACGCCCCGCGTTCCCAGCGTCATTCTGTCCATGCCCTTCCTCCTTCCTGTGTAGGGGAAAGCGCCGGAGCAAAGCCCCGGCGCTTCCCGCTTTGCTTGCTTTTTAGCGCAGGTTTTGCCTGTTTTGCTTATTTGTGGATCAGGTCGGCGGGCATCCAGTCGGCCACGGACAGGTAGGACAGGTTGCCGTAGGTGTCGGGCGCCACGTTGCCGAGGTTTTCCACCGTGGAATCGGGCTTCAGGTCGGTCGCCAGAATGGCGGAGCCGGGCACTTCGACCACGTCCACGCCGTACTGCTTGCTGGCCGGGTCGTAGATCTTGTCATATTCGCCCGCAAGCTGCAGCATCAGAAGGCGCATGCCGATTTCGCCGTTGAGCGTCCAGTCGGTCGTGCCGGCCGCATACCACAGGTCGGGGCGGGTCTGCATGTTCGTCACGTCCACGGGGTCGATGTCCACCGAGCACATCGGCAGCGCCTCGCCGTTTTTGCCGTTCATGTTGTCGTTTTCCAAGATGGCCTTGTAGGTGCCCTGGCCGTACAGGTCATAGTACGCGATCACGCCGTCCACGTCCGCGCGGTTGACGCCCTGCAGGTACGCGGCCGTCACGGCGTTGGCGGAATCCATGCTGTCCACCAGCGGCTGCACTTCGCCCACCGTCTTGATCTTGCCGGCCTTCTCGTATTCCTGCCAGCCGACTTCGCGGCGGTCAAAGGGGCTGTTGTAGTTCGGGCCGCGCCATACTTTGATAAGCCGCACGCCCTCGCCGAACTTCGCGATCATCGCGTCCAGCAGAACGGTGACCAGGCTTTTGTCCTGCTGGAACAGCTGGGTCACGCCCGCCAGCTTCTTGGATTCGCCGTCCGCGTAGAACTGCGTGTCGAAGCACACGATCTTCAGGTTCGGATACTGTTCGGTGACTTCCTTCAAGAACACATAGGAGCCGTCGCGGTTGCCGTGGCTGATCAGCAGCCCGTCATAGCCCGCGGACGCGCAGGTGCGGATGGTGTCCTGCCATTTGTTGAAGTCGCCTTCGCAGAAGAAGAAGTCGAACTTCACATCCAGCGCCGCGCACAGGTCGGCGCAGGAATCCTTCCACATCTGGAAGATCGTCGCGGAGGGCAGCAGCATCACATAGGCCACCTTCTTGCCCGCTACCGGGTTCTTGGGCGCTTCCGCTGCCGCGGACGCCGCCAGCGCCAGCAGCATCGCCATCACCAGCAGGATCGATAACAGTTTCTTCATTTGGTACCTCCTTATATTCTTATTGCCGCTCAGCGGCAATAGGGTTCCCGTCGACAGGCCGGCCGGGGCTTTGTTGCCGCCTGTCCTCCGGCAGTATCGCATCCGTCAGGTTTTCCGGCGTTTCCACGCCCAGCGGGATGCCGCCCGACGTTGCGCCGAGGCTTTCGCGGATGCCGATCAGCTCGGCGATCTGCCCGCGGCTGAGCGTTCTCTCCCTGCCGATCCGGCCCAGATACAGGCTGATGAGGGCGAAATGCTCCAGCGCTTCCAGGCGGTAGAAGGCCTCGAACACCGTGCGGCCCCATGTGACCGGCCCGTGGTGGGACAGCAGCACGCCGTTATACCCCTTGCAGTAGGGGGCGATGGAATCGGGCACGCCCTCGGTGCCCGGCGTCTCGTAATGCACGCAGGGGATGATGCCCAGGTTCACCGTGGCCTCAGGGTAGATGGGCTTGCCCAGGCTGATGCCCGCGATGGCAAAGGCCGTGCTGGCCGGCGGATGGGCGTGCGTGACCGCGCCGATCGACGGGTTCTCCCTGTAGGCGCGCAGGTGCATCTTCAGTTCGGAGGAAGGGCCCCTGTCCCTCCTGTACAGCACCGTGCCGTCCAAACGCACCTGCACCATCATATCTTCCGTCATATACCCCTTGGATACGCCGGTGGGCGTCGCCCACACAACGTCGTCCGCCACCTTTAAGGAGATGTTGCCGTCGTTGGCGGCGACAAAATTGCGCTCATACATCCTGCGCCCGATATCGACGATCAGTGCGCGCGCTTCCTTATCTGTCGGGTACATGCTCATATGCGCCGCCTTCCCTGATGGAACGCCAAAGCGTCTCTAATCATTCCTACTTAGTTTAGTTGCTGTGATGGCTTTATTATACTGTTTCCCTCCGCACTGTCAAGTGGTTTTTGGCCATATTTTATGATTATTTATCCATGTTTACGGAAAAACCGCGTAAACGCTCGCGGCGAAATACGCGGTTTCCTCAATCCGTTGCATATAAACAATATAACTAAACAGAACCAAAAATAAGATTTTTGTTTAGTCCCCCAGCACCGCCTCCATGTGCATCACGCCCTGATGCAGAAAGCGGTATACCTGCCGCTCGCAGTAGGCCATGCACTCGGCCACGGCCGCGGGGGACAGCCCCTCCAGAAACCGCAGCGTCAGCGCGCGGCGTTCGTTTTCATCGGGCAAAAGGGCGATGCGCTGCACCACGCGCCGGTGCCACGCGGCCCGCTCCTTTTCGGTGCGTTCGATGTAGGGGCCGATGGCCGCGGCCCTGTCCAATTCCCCTTGATCGCTCAGCGTCCGCTGCACCCGTTTTAAGCAGCTTACCTTTTCCCTTAGCTGCCAGGGATAGCCCATGTATTCTTCCGCCGTCATGGCATCATCCTCCCGTTGTTTCTCTGCCGCCTTCACGGCGGCGTGCGTTTTCCGGCGCTGTTTTGCCAAGGCCGCGGGGGAACATGCGGCCCTCCAGCAATTTTTGCAGCCTTTCGCGCTCGTTTTCCGAGAGGCGGTTCTCCCGCAGCTTGCGGTTGAACGCGCTGTAACTGAGGCACACCTCCTCCGCCGCCTCCCTGCGCGAAAGCCCCCACAGGCGCATCCGCGCCGCCAGATCAGCCGTATCCTGCATACGAACCCTCCCTTCATAATAAGAACGTTTGTTCTCGTTTGCTGGCAGTATAAAAAAACGAGCCCCGCTTGTCAACGGGCTGGACGTATTTTAATCCTTACGCCGCTTTTTCCCGGCGGGCCGGTTTTGGAGGGAGGGGGATACGCCATGGAGCTTTTACGATCGTTTTTTGACAGGCAACAGCCGGTCACCCACGCGGAACGACCGGCTGCTGCCTTGTCAGCGTATTCTTTCAATATGTTTTCTTTGTAGCATCCGCTGCGCCCTCACGGGTGGTATACCGCCAGATAATCCTTCAATGCGCTTTGAAGAATCTGCGAGTAGTTAACGCCTCTCTTTTCAGCCGCGTCATTCAGCCACTGCGGTATCGTCAGCGTCTTTTTGACGGCCCGGTTCTCCATCGCGTCGCGGAAGGGCGTCATCCATGCCGTCACCGGCACGGCCATTTCACCTTCCAGCGTTTTCGCCGACAGCACCGCTTGGGGAATGCTTTCGCCATCCTGTTCCATGCCGTACAGGTGCAGGCTCATCGCATCCTGCGCCATGGCCAGCGCTTCTTCCAAGGTATCGCCCTGTGTAAAGCACCCGTCAAGCTGCGGAAACCGCACGCTGTATCCCCCGTCATCTTCTTTGGACAGCACCGCCATATACGTATATTTCTTCGCTTTTTCCATCTTGCTGCCTTTCCCGGGCAGGGCGGGGTTTACCATCCCGCCTTTTCCCGTATATCTTTTTCTGTTCCCGGTTTCAAATCCCCTTTGTGATCCGGAACCGTAATTCGTTTTCCGTCTTTTTTAAACTGTTTGTGCGAGCCTGTTTGCCTTTCTTCCTTCCAGCCTTCGCGTTTGAGCCGCCGGATGGCTTCCTGTGCCTTCATTGGCAACAGCGATCACCCCCTCTGTGCAAGATCAGTTTATCAGCGCTTGCACGTATTGTCAATACGTGTATTAACCGAAGGGACAGTTTGTGCGAAAAACAGCATAAAAGCCCCAGATCTCCGTATAACTTTTTACAGTTTGCGCCCCAAAAGCCCTTGTAAAATGGAGCTTTTCTTATGTTGCGTTATTGTGACCTGTTTTCTCTTTAATAAAGTCTTTTTTCACATTTGGGCACCATTTGGGCACCATGAGTTTTGCTGCTATTAGGCCGAAAAAATTTTCTCATCAAGTTCTTTTCACCGAGCATAACGCAAAATTAATTTGCGCTAATCTTGCATGATTGGCGCGAGGTTTTGTTATGACCTATTTTGGGAAAAAGGAGGACACAATGACAAAACACTTTTACGTAAAGGCATTATACTTCCATTTGGGGCAATCAGCAAGGATAAAATCAATCTTGTTGCCGGAGCGATCACACAGCCATTTGCAGAAACGGTATGGGTAACGACGGGCGGCGATATGGAAACAATCAATCGCCTGACAGATGTTCTTGTCACGATGAATACCACAGCAGACAGGAGCAGGTTATTCAAGATCATCAAAATGCTCTATGGTTTGTTGGGTTTGCACTTCTCCGAGGAAGCCGATCCAATGGATCAAGACCCCGACGTTCTTGATTACTTTATCTTTTCCTTTACGGTGGACTTTGGAGAGATCATTTGAGACTTATATCATTGAGAAGAATCAAATTTAGGTTTGATATAGACGACGTTTACTAGCCCTGGATCCAAGAAAAGTGAGTGTTGCTACTCTTGGTGTTTATAGTCACACACTGAGTAGTAAGTACGCTGGTTACTCCTTATCCTTTTTGTCCATCTCCTGAAGAATCTTCTCAAGCCGTGCTTTTATGTTCTCATATTCAATTGTCAATTGTTGTTTGGCGACGGGAGTAAGCAGCGATGTATGACCTACGGCATCTCGCATTGGTTTATAAACAATAGCTGAACGGCTGAGACCTGCTGTTGGAGCCTTGTCCGGAGGAACTTTATCAACCAAGCATGCGAGTGCTGTCATATCCAAATAGAATAAGTCTTGGTCTGATCTCCTGACATCATATGATATATTCGCCTTATCTTTATTCCCCTGCTCCTTTCTCTTCCAGTTTTGAGCTTCCGTGATCGCTTCGGGAGACATTGTCATTTTTGTATATTGAACATATTGCCGCAAAAGATTCTCTGAAATAAAACATTCGGTATATGATGGAATGTTGAATTGAGCTTCTTCCGACAGCATTTTTGCCCAAGCCTCAACGAAACCGCCTTTTTTGAATTTCTCGTCAGATTCATAGTCTCGCAGGGTAGTATTGAACAGTTCTTGTGCCTTTCTTGCTTTCGGCGTTATTCTAAGGTTGTCGGGATCTCCATCGTCCCCGGAAGATCTTCTTAATTCATCCCATTGGTCAATTATTTCTCTAAACAACTTATCAATTTCTTTTAATAAGCGCTCATAAAGTGGATCATTAGAAACAATTCCCTCACGGCTACTAGTAAAAACATCTTTGTTTCCGCCGGAATCCAACTCATCAAAATGGATCTGGCCATAAACATAACTTTCGACAATTCTGGTTGTTGGGATATGCCTAAGTATATCTTTTTCTCGTAAACGTCCGTTTACGAACAAGTCAATAGTAACCTTTTCTTGTGTACCTTTTATTTTAAGATTGGATGGTTTTTTAACCGATGCCATGTATCCTTTAACATTCAGTCGTGATTCCACTTCTGTTACCTTTTCGAGATTTTCCATTGTACTGATAAAAGAATCGTTAAACCCATTTATTCTCCAAAGGAATTGCGATTTTTTCGAAAAGTCCGAAAGAAGATCGTCCGTGATTTTTTCGTCATTAACATAGATATTGAAGTTTTCATCAATCAGAGAGAACCGAAAATACAGGGCAATGGACTTTTTTATGTAGTCAATAGTATTAAAAACGCCATTTGTTACGGACTCAAAAAGGATCAGTGTTCCATGTCTCAGCGGAGCAATATCGGCAGAAAAATCTTGCTCTAACTCTCCGAGAAGATACTCCTGTGATGACAAATCGTCTCTAATGGCCTCATCCAAACCAGAATTATCGATAATGCCGCCAATTAGATTGGTGTTCTCAGTCTTTGATGCAATATGAATCCTCTTGGCACAGGATAATAACGCAAGTTTTCCAATACCTTTTCTACCTATAAACGGCCGTCCAAGCTTGGATTTGTAGTTATTGTTCTTGCGTTTTGAATATCCTATCTTCAAAAATTTATCTTGAAAATCAGTTGGACTCATCCCTGTTCCGTCGTCTAAAATACACATAGTGCTTCTTTCACGATCAATTTGAATCCAAACTTTTTGCGCGTCAGCATCCCATGAATTGGATATTGCTTCACCAAGAACCGTGATAATGTTCCGATATAGATTTCTACCAAGATGATTCAAAACGCTTAATGAGATGTTAAAATTAAACTTTTCACCCATATTCTTTTCCCTCTCTAAATCAGAACATTGTGCTCCTGTAGATGGCCTCTAATAGTTAAGCCTATTACCTCTCCCAATCTCACGGGGACTGCGTTTCCAATATGCCTTGAAATATCCCTAATCACAAAATCTTTTTCGGGGTCTACAAAATCGTAATTTCGAGGGAATGTTTGGAGAATTGCCCCTTCGCGAAGTGAAAGCGCCCGATCTTGTTCTGGGTGGCCAAACCGTCCGGTTCCGTAATTGTAAAACTGGGTGGTAATAGTTGGCCCAATTTGCTTCCATGTCATTCTGCCGTAAACAGACGCATAGGTCATTCCACTTTCTTTCTTATGGCATGTGCACCTCAATGCTTCAGGCCAGTCATGCCACGTCCCCCCGGGAATTGATGCTCTTATCCTTTGTAAGTTAATCTGTGATAAAGCAGAGGAACGATGCAGCGGATCATAGGGATCGATCTGCCCCGCTTCAAGTGCGGGTAAATCCGCAATATAATCCCTCACATGGACATTCTGGGGATTATGTGTTGGTGGGATTAATTCTATCTGCCCAAGTTGAGATCCGACAAGAACGAATCGTCTTCTCGTTTGTGGGATTCCATAATTTGGGCAATAAACTACTTGAGCGTCATAGTGGTAACCATTTCGCTCCAAAATGGCTATGAATTGTCCATATACGTCCGTTTCTTTAATCTGAGGGACATTCTCCATGGAAATTACGGCAGGATGTATTTCATCAATTAAACGTCCGAATTCCAACAGAAGATCGTATTTATCGTCATTCACATTGGCCTGCCCCATTTTGAATCTCATTTGCGAGAATGGTTGGCACGGAGCGCACCCAACCAGTACTTTGACGGCATCCTCCGCATATAATTCATTTACTTCGAGAGCGCCGACTTCCCGTATGTTTCGCGTGCAATAGGGAACATGATTGTTGTGCTCATATGAATAACGGCAAGTTGGGTCATTATCAAAACCGCCTACAACATCCATTCCGGACTGGATTAGGCCGCAGGTTAATCCACCTATACCGCAGAAAAGATCAACGACTTGTGCGGGCAACATGTTCCCTCCTCGTCTGGTTTTTATGAGTTATGAGCTTCATGACGCTTTTTATGCTTCTCGTCGTGGCAAACATTGCAAAGCGTTATGAGATTTTCTTCTGTGTTTTCACCACCATCTTTATGATGTTTGACGTGATGCAACTCAAGCATTTTCCTGGGATCATCCGGAGAAAGCATAGATCGATTCCAGCCACACTCCACACAAGAAAAATGATCTCTGGTCAGGACTTTAACACGAATTGCATCTGGAATGGCTCTATCGTGCTCATATGCTTGGCGGTCTTCTTCAAGCACATACACACCGACCGGCAAATCATCTCGCCCCGTGTTTTTGGTTGAAATGGGCCACCCCTCTTCCGTCCGTAACTCTCTAACACGTCTAGCCCACTCTTTGGTATTGCCGGCCAGATAGCTTAGTTCTTCGCCGGTAACTTGTTTTCCAATATTGTTTCTTAAATATTCAATGATTTTATCTTTGGCGGAAATCTTCTTTTTGCGGATTTCATTGAGAATATTCCAGCGAAGTGCTGCATCTCTATCCTGCGCTTCGTTCATCAGCACATACTGATCGGGTTTTACGTCTTCGGGGTTAATGCCCATAGCCAGAAAGGATTCTCTGTCCTCTGGGTTCTGCGCCATTTGTTTAAATGTGACCCCAGAATATATCCACCATCCGAATTGTACTCTCAACTCTCGTACTCGTCTTGCCCATTCATTGATGCCGGAAACGACCTAATCTCATCGCCGGCGATGATAGTATACGGATATTGACGTAAATACGATAAAATCCGATCACGAGCAGAAGGCGCTATGTTTTTGGGGATCAAAGAGCTTCCCAAATCCCGTAGCGTATGAAATGCCGGAACCAATGCAACTACCTTAGGTCTGAGATCTTCTTTCTTCAATTCTTCCGAGAAATTGGTTAAAAGCGCCACCAGCTTTTGTTGTAGTTTTTCCGGATCATTCTGTATAGAGCGTCTAGGCATATTTCTTCCTCCATTTATAACCGCATTATTCTTTTTTTGTATCTCGGATGTCCAATAACCGCTCCACACAGCTTGCTATCTGAGACGCCAATAGCGGCGGCACGGCATTCCCTATTTGTTTTGCAATTTCAATTTTGCTCCCCGTAAAAACAAATGAATCGGGAAACGATTGAATCCGTGCGGCTTCTCGATGTGTAATCGGACGATGCTTGGTTGGATGAAGATAGCGCCCTTTTTCTGGCTTGAAAAACTCAGTCCGTATCGTAACCGATGGTTTATCCCACCAAAGCCGACCGAAAAGATCCGTGCCACCGGATTTTTTGTTTGTCCAGCACGCAGGGGTTATCTCTGGAGCATTTCGCTGCAGATCAAAGCGGTTCATTCCCTCCTCGGGAATCGCTTTATAACGTTTTATGCTGATTTCAGTTGGAGTCCTTCCAAAGTGCAAGTCAAGAGGTACTGCAATTCTTCGGATTTCCGTCCCAATAGGATCGGGAAGATCGCCGATGGCATTGCGCACAGTTCTCCAAGGTTGAGCATTCTCCGCATAGTCTGTTTTCTTGGATATTTCTTTTGTTCCCTCCAATTCGTGATTATAGTGGGTTTTTATAGGTGGGAAGAACTGTTTTGGGTCCGCAAAACGGCATCCAATTATAACAGCCCTATATCGGATTTGCGGAACTCCATAATCGGCAGCGCATAGTTTGGCTTTTGCCAGAGTATAAAAGCCCAGCTTTTTTGCATATTCTTGGATTTCATTAAACTCAGAGGATTGCAGCAACTGAGGGACATTTTCCATTACGAAAATATCGGCGCCAGAGCGTTCGACAACTTCCATATAAGGACGCCACAAAGCACGCCGAACATCGCCGTCTCTTTTTTTGTTAAGCAAACTGAATCCTTGGCACGGTGGTCCTCCGATTACAATATCTGCGGAAGGAATAACGGTGTTTGGGTTATCGAGAATATCGATAATATCTCCCACAACACAATGATTGCCAAAGTTTTTGTTGTATGTATCCGCAGCATATTGATTAAAATCATTCGCCCAAACAGGTTCAAATGGATGCCCAAATTTCTCACTGAAACCAAGCGAGAGCCCACCCGCACCGCAAAACAGATCAATAATTCTATATTTCCTCATGGGTTTCTCTCAATACCTCCTGTATCCTGTCCGCACATTCTTCGGGGTTATCTTTTATTTGCTTTCCCCAAAAACGTAATACGGTCCAGCCTTGATCGTTGAGCACTTTATTAACCTCAATATCTCTGGAAATATTGCGCTCAATTTTAGGAATCCAGAATTCACGTCTGAATTTAAAATCGTTTTTCCGTTCATCCCAATTGTATCCGTGCCAAAACTCACTGTCACAGAATATGGCAACTTTTTTTCCGACAAAAGCAATGTCAGGATGTCCATAAACCGATTTCACATTTTTTCTGTATCTGATCCCTCTGGACCATAAGGCACGGCGGAGTAATAATTCGATTTCCGAATCCTTGTTTTTTACGGCCTTCATTATTCTTCGTCGCTGTTCCGGTGTTCGATTATCCATTGTTATGCCCTCCAAACAGCTTTGAAAAAGCAAAGATTATTGAGAACTGAAATTATAGCGAAATAAATTCAATACGGCTTAGTATAAAAAAAATCATCCTCAGGCATAAACTCCATAATGTCGTCAATTGTACAATCAAGCGCCTTGCAGACCTTTCCCAATACTTCGGTGGAGACATCCTTTCCCTGAGAAAGCTTGCCCAGCGCATAATGAGTGATCTTGGCTTCACGCTCAAGATCGCTCTTTTTCATATCTTTATCGATAAGCAGCTTCCAGAGCTTTTTATAGCATACGGCCATTTTTCACCCTCCTTGGATGGGGGATTATAAAACCACAAAAATATTATAGCAGGGATATAGACAAAGTTCAACATAATTTGATGAATTTCGCACTGATTACTATAAGAGTTAAGATATTTCTTCGATTTTCACATACATTGGTGACCGTTTTAGTTGTTTACATTCAGCGTGATTTGTAACTGGTGTATTGAAAGGGGGACTTTAAAGCTCAAAGCCCAATACTCAAACAAAAGAGCGTTCTTTGTTGGCGGCATAGATTTTCTGTCAGAAGTCTATGCCGCTTTTTTCATGCCTATCGTTACGCATTGGGCGGCATTTCTGCCTTGCCAGAAGCCGTTTTCCGGGCGCGATTGCAGCAAGGCAAAGGAATAAACCCTTTGCCGGCTCAGAACTCCGCCGCGAAAACCGCTTATCGTAAGGCTCATTTGATGCTTAATGCGTAACACGGGGCATAAAAATAGCGACATAGATCTCTGATGTTCTATGCCGCCGATAGATCGAAAAAGGAATGTCACCTTTCGGAAGCATTCCTTTTTCGCTCACTTATTCGATTTTCAATTTTGACCTGCTTATCCGCTGCCAGTAAAAACGTTGATTTTACTGCATTTCTTCATGTTTTCTTATGTCAGCATAACATCATGGGAGCACTTATAAAGACTACAGCGCCTACGCCAAGAAGGACCCCAGTATTTGCTAAAATCGGTACTACGCTCGTTCCATACGGGATGGAATAGGCTTTTGACATATAACTCGTCAAAACCATTTTCTTTTTTGGCAGTTTATTCAGATTGTATTTTCCTGAGAGTTTTAATGGATGAGATCATAACACCCCGCAGATGCTTTTCCAATTCCAGTTTTGCCATTCGCAACTCATTATTTCGGATATATTCAATGATCCGCAGATATTGACCGCGCACGTTTCATCCCGTGCTGCGAATACATGAAACCAGGCAGGATACTGTTCCGACCGCTCATGAACGGCCTGACCAAACGACACCACCGAAGAGCCGCCCGCCTAAGCAGACGAAATAACGCTACTGACAGCAAGCAGAAGAGCAACCCAAAACGCTGCCTTTTTCATATCTGTTTCCTTTCTCTGTCGGTTGGAAAGAAACAGTATATGAAACAGTATACCGTATCGCCTTCCAAATATCCATCCGTTTGCTCCGCCGCGTTTCCATCCCCGCTGCGCGAAAATACGCATAGCGTTTGTACCGGGCACGGAAGCCTGATCCTGCCCTGTTCCCGAAATAGACGTAACCAAACCTATCAATCATTGTTGAAGCCTTGAGTGAAAAAACATGGAAGCATTTCCGTCTAATAAGACGAGGAGGTGATACAATGCTGAACACCGTTGCTGCAGAAACGGTGAGAGAGCGGCGCTTTACCGGATGGGTGGCCGACTATGGCGAATCTATTCTGCGGATGTGTATCGTGTACCTGAAAAACGTTTCCGATGCGGAAGACGCGGCTCAGGATACATTTTTAAAAGCATGGAAGGCCATGGGACAATTTGAGAAGAGGAACGGCGCAAATGAAAAGTCCTGGCTCATGCGCATCGCCATCAACACCTGCCATGATTATTTTCGCTCCAAGTGGTTTCGGAATACCGATCTGGAAAGAACGCTCGAAAACCTGCCCCAGAGATACCTGAGGGTCGAATCCAAGGACGTAACGCTGTCGATGGAGGTAATGCGCCTTCAGGAACCGCTCAAGCAAGTCGTTCTCTTATATTACTATCAGAATATGACGCTTCAGGAAGTCGGAGAAGCCCTTGCCATCACACCCTCAGCCGTACACAAACGGCTCAGGCAAGCTGAAGGATTGCTGAAAATCGCGATGACGGGAGGAGAGGAGAACAATGGATCATAACAGCATTAAAGAAGCTCTGGATAACACGCTCTCCCTCCTGCAAACAAAAAGCTTGAATGCCAATGCGCTGCTGGCCCAAGCAAAAGGAGGAAAAAAAGTGAAACGCAAATTGTCGGTGGCTTTCGTGACGGCCGCCATCCTGATCCTATGCCTTGCGACGGCGTTTGCCCTCAGTTCCGGCTATGTATTGCAGTATTTGTTCCCCAGGGATGAAGCGCAAAGAAAAAACGCTGAGCAATACGTTCAGCGCGTAGAGATCATCCAAAACAGCGCCGCCTCCTCTACGGCCATCCGGGACGCGCTGATACACGACGGGAAGCTGTCCGTCGGCCTGTCGGTTTCCGGCGATCTTCCCATATTCGTTGTCACCCAGTCGATCTGCATAGACGGCCAGACCGTTGAGGTTGACAATTCGACCATCGAAAACCAATGGGCCGCGGGCAATCCCGCAGCCGGCGGCAAAGCGCAGCCTCGCGCTTTGGGGTTCACGGTCGATCTGTCCAGGACGGCAAAAAGCGGCGCCGGCATAAGAACCGTTCGGGTAGTGGCTTCGCTGCTGTCGCCGGTCAAGGGCGTTAAACAGGTGGATGTTCAAAAAGATGATATCTCCGCCGTCTGGAGCGAAATCGACGCGGTGGTTGCCGAAGGAATGACGCCCGTTTCCCTGTACGAACCCTATGAAACCCTTGTCGGCAGCGAATGGATGCTGAAAAACCGGTATGACAAGGCGGCCGGCATCCAGTACCCGCTGGGGGCCGTCAAGGACTATCTGGATTATGCCAATATGAAGCTCATTGACCGGATCGATGTAAGCTTTGATATCCAATCAGCGCCGCAAGAATAAGGAATGCGTCCCTGTTTCCCGGCCGACACAGGCAAAAAAGCGTCGCTCTGTCCTAAACCGCAGAACCATCCCAATTTTTTCCACCCATTGAAAAAAAACCAAAGCCATCCCGTCTAATAAGATGAGGGGGTGAGCGAATGCCTGATACCGTGACCGCTGAAACAGACAAAAAGCAAAAATTCGAATCATGGGTACGGCAATATGGCGAATCGATCCTGCGCACCTGTTTTGTATATCTTATAGACAAATCGCAGGCGGAAGACGCCATGCAGGATACATTCCTGAAGGCATGGAAGCACATGGATCAGTTTACCGGGCGGAATGGGGCCGCCGAAAAAACATGGCTGCTGCGCATCGCCATCAACGTCTGCCATGAATACCACCGCTCAAAATGGTTTCGGCATATGGACACAGAAAAGGCGCTGGATGAACTGCCCGGCCGGTACCTGACCATGGAAGCGGAAGATCGAACGCTTTTTCTGGATGTTCTGCGTCTGCCCGTCAAGCTGAAACAGGTGATTCTGCTTTATTATTACCAGAAAATGACATTGCAGGATGTCGCGGACATCCTGGGCGTGCCCCTTTCCACCGCGCACCACCGCCTGAAAAAGGCGGAAGAACTTTTGAAAATGACGCTGACGGGAGGGAAAGACGATGCCTGAAAACCGTATTGAATTTGTGATCGACAGCGGCCTGTCCTCCCTCCGCGTATCAGCGCGCGCCATATCCCAGCTGGTCGCGGAGGCGGAAGGCGGCAAAAAAGCAAGGCGAAAGCTGCCCGCCGCGCTGGTATTGGCCATCGTCATCACGCTGGGCATAGCGACCGCCCTGGCCGTAGCCTTCGGCTGGAAAGACGCTGCGCATTACTTGAGAAAAGAACGCGATCAGGGCAGTTTTCAGGGGTGGAATGCTTCAGACCAGATCAAGCTGGTCGATTCCCTTGCAGAGGGAGGATATATCGCGGAGTCGGATGCGGTGAGAAAGGTTCGCGATCAGCGCACCGGCGAAGAAGCGCGCGCGAAGCTTGCGCAAAGCATCATGATGGAATGGCTTGATCGGCCTGAAGAACAGGTAGTATTCCAAACGATCATGGAAAAAATCTGGGGGGATTTCCGAACCTGGTCTTTGGAGCAGAAGGCGTGGCTGACGGCTGTACAGACAGAAGCCGGCGTACTGGGATCGGACCATGAACAATATGCGCTGCCCAAAGCGGAGGATCTGACGGCGGAAGCGGCCAGGCGGCTGGCGTGTACATTCGCCTCCGTATGGGCAGGCGTTCCCGCCGATGCGCTGAGCCATTATGCGCCGTATTCTGAGTTTGTCATTCTTCCCAAAGCCCGGGAAACAGACGGCCAAACCGTTTATACGACCGAAGGATCGGCCCCCGTCTGGCTGATCGAAATGGAAAACACAGCCGACAACGGCCATCCTCGCAGCCTGTATGTGCAGATCGACCCGTCGAATGGGCAAGCCGATATTTCCTCCTTCATTCTGATGCAGCAGCATGCAAGCTACGGCCTGGCAAACTGGCCCATATCGGCCATCAAAAGTGATGAGGCCATGAAGCGTCAGGGATACCGCCCCATGATGGCGTGGCCGCTTGAAGCGCGGGCCGAATGGTCAAACCATATCAGACCACTTGTTTTACAAAACGAAGCTGCCGACCTGATCGCAAGGGCTTATTCGCGCTTTCAATACGGCCTGCCGGACGAAAACTCCATACGGCAGGAAGAAGCGTTGTCGCTGGCAAGGGAAACGCTTCTCCGTCTGCTGCCGGATGAGGAGAAGGCTTTGCTGTCCAAGTATGACCTCGTCTGCTGCTACTTTGACGTTACCGACGCGCGCGCGCCCAAGTGGCGTATCCATTACAGCGCCACGGGAAGAACGGCGGACGAAATCACGGAGCACCGCCCGCAAACGCTCAAGCACCATCGAATCGAGTTCCACGCGCATACAAAAGAATTGCTGAGCTTTGAAAGCTATGAGCAGAATACCGTTTACGGATATGACGCCATCATCAGGCAGCTGTAAGCGGTTCCTCCGAGCGGTCAATGGGCATCCCCCGATTTGTTTACAATTCCCTCCCCCGAACCGTATTGACACGCTCCCGCGTCGCGCGCTATACTCTTGGTAGACAATTGTCTACAACCGGGAGGTGGTTCAATGGCCCTGCAATGCACAGAGGCGGAGTGGAAAATACTGGAGGTGCTTTGGGCGCAGTCGCCCCGCACGATCGCCGAGATCACCAGGGCGCTGGCGGCCGGCACCGGCTGGTCGCGGCATGTGGTGATCACCCTGCTGAAACGGATGGAAGAAAAAGGCACGGTCACGGTGGACGACACGGGCGCGGCCAAGCGCTATACGCCCAAGGTGAGCCAGAAAGAAGCCTCGACGGAAGAAACGGGCAAGTTTCTTAAGCATGTCTTCAAGGGGGACGCTACGTTGCTGCTGAACCAGTTGGTCGATTCCGGCAGGCTGACGGCGGACGATCTGAAACAGATCCTGCTGGAAATGAACAAGGCGGGGCGAAACGGCAGCCGGGGCTGATGCCTCGTCTGCGCCTGCCACGGATGCACGGATCGATCATATCCGTATTAAGGAGGGAATATGCGTACAGCCGTATTCTTCAATTTCTTCATCGAGGCCAACCTGATGGCCGTCATCGCCATCGCGCTGATGGCTGTGATCCGAAAATACCTGCGCAGGCCGCTGGGCAACAGCGCGCTTTCCTTCGGCTGGCTGCTGGTCGCCCTGCGCCTGATGCTGCCGGTCTCCTTCGTGAACCCGCTGATCAACACCATCCGCTCGCCTTTCGCGCCCGATATGGCCATACGGCCCATCGCCGGGCAGATCAAGGTGCGGGCGGGCGATCTGATGAATTCCATCGGCAGCATGCTGCGGCGCGCGGGCAACAGGCCGGGCAGCCGCGCCGTCTTCGATATACGCGCCGAGATGGAAACGGGGGTGGTCAGCATCCAGCTCTTCCACCTCTATCTGATCGGCCTTGCCCTCGTTACGCTGTGGCTGATCTACCGCAACGTGCGCTTCTACCGCGCGCTGGCCAAGGGGCGCGTGGGCGCGCTGCCCGATGAACAGGCGGCGCGCTACCGCGGCCTGTGCGCGGCGCGCAATGTCAAGCCGGTGCCCGTGCATCTGGTAGACCCGCTGCCCGCCGCCGGGCTGGTGGGCGTGTTCCGCCCGCGCATCGTGCTGCCGCTGACCACGCCGCCGGAGGAGATCGACATGACGCTGTCGCACGAACTGTGCCACCTGAAAAGCCGCGACCACCTGTGGAGTCTGTTGCGCCTTACGTGCTGCGCGGTGCATTGGTTTAACCCCCTGGTGTGGATGGCGGCTTCCATGAGCCGCACCGACCTGGAAATGAAATGCGACGACGCCGTGACCGGCGCAATGGACGAGCGGCAAAAGGAAGCCTACACCAGGGTGCTGGTGCAGTCGGCGGCGCGCAAACCGGCCGCGGGCATGGCGCTGCTGGAAGCGTGCATGACCATGACCGGCAAGAGGCTGAAGCAGCGCGTATCCGCCATCGTAAAAGGGGCAAAGCCCGTGCGCGCTTTTTCCGTCGCCTTCGCGGTGGTAGCGTCCATGTGCCTGGCGGGGGCCTTCGCCACCTCCGAAACGGCGGAGCAGATCGCGATGGGCGTAAGCCCCTACGCGGAAGAAAAGTACATCACCGACCAGCTGAAGGGCACCGCCAGCCTGAAAGACGAGGCCGCCGCCGAAGCCTACGCGAAAGCGCTGATCGAGAAGCTGGATCCCACCCTGAAAGACCTGAAAGTGAAGGAGATCAGCCGAGAAGGGAAATGGTTCTACGTGCCCTTCACCGATAAAGACGGGCAGGAGGTTTCCTGCGAAATCGCCTCAAACGGCGTTGTGCGCACCTATCGGCGCTCGAAGCCCAATCTGTGGGAAAAACACGCGCCGCTGCCCATGGGCGGCGACCGTTACGGCAAGGCGGCCCAGAACGCTTTGATCAAAGCCGCCTTAGAGCAGGCCGAGGTGCTTGCGCCCGGCTGCACCGTCTTCATCACGGGCGCGGACATCGTGGATATTTGGACGAACGACACGGGGGATTATGTGTACCTTTCCGCCCGGACAAGGGACGGATATTATGCCCCGTTTCTCATCATGCACGTAACGCCGGAGGGCACGCAGCGTCTGATGGACTGCGCCTTCGCCGGCAACGGCTGACCGCCAAAGGAGAATGGCCATGAAAAAGCTGAGTGTCTTCCTTGCGCTGCTGTGCCTGATGGTGTCCTTTTCCTGCTTTGCCCAAAGCGGCATGACGCCCACGGAGCAGGCGCAGAGTTACCTGACGGAGGTATACGGCTACACCAGAGAGGAAGCCGAAGCCTTTGTGTTTGAGGACGACGGAAAGGGCCTACTGACCTACTATCCCAAGGGCCGCCCGGCATGGGCCTACAGGCTGATCCACGCAGACGACAGGGTGATCGACGGCACCACGCCCTTCCATACCGATTACGCCGATTATCCCGGCGAGGCCGCCGTGCGCGGCACGCTGCGCGCCATCAAGGAGCAGAAGATGCTGGATACCTGGGCGCAGGGCGGGCAAGAGGCCCTGCGGGATGCGCTGAAACGCAACGGCATCGTGCCCACGCAGGCGCTGCGCGCCATGCTGGAGGCCCGAGCGGACAGCCTTGAAGGGAACAAGCTGATCGAGGCGTTTTTCCTCTCCTGCTTTGGGGACGAAATCAACTGGCCGGAGGCGCTGCGCGAGTGGCGCGACGAAACGCTGGCCGCCTACGGCTTTGCCCGCCCGCTTGTCTGGGCCGAGCGGCCCGACGGCGTTGAAACGATATCCGGCGTAGATTCCGCGATGGGGACGACAACCCTGACCCGCTTTAAGGGCGCGGCGCCCGACGGTTTAAAGGCTGTATTCGACGCGCAGCCCCGGCTAAAAGGCTGGCAATGCCTGACAGGCGCGGTGCTGGACAGGCAAGCGCCCATCGATAAGGACGCTTTGCTGTCTCCCGCCTGGCGCGGCGCGGGGCTGGCCGCCTTTGAACGGGGGGACGAGCGGCTGCTGGTCGCGCTGCGCAGGGATGAAAGCGGCGTTTGGCAGGTTTTCCCCTTTGGCACGAACGCCCTCTACGGGCCGCCCCAACGCCTGACCATCGACTATGGCAGCCAAGGGCATCTGTTCAGCATCCGCTATGACCACGAGGGCGAAACGACGGTGTTTGACGTTTCACTGAATACGCAGACCCTGAACGAACAGCCCGTGGGCGAACACTGCCTGATCCGGCGGATTCTGTTTTCCGGCCCGGACAGAACAACCACCATCGCCCACGACGGCAACGGCCGCTGGAGCGTTACGGAGGTCGCGGGCGATCAGCGCACCGACAGGGCATTCGCCCCCGCCGCCCCCATGATGCTGGGGGTGGAGGACATCCATGCCTTCCCCCGCTCCCTTGAGGAAGCCATGCGCCTTTCCCCCCTCCCCATGCCGGAGGGCTATACCGTCGCGGACGGCGTGCATCTGCGGCAGCATAAATCCTCCCGCTCCAGGGATCTGGGCACGCTGCTGAAGGGCGCCTTCGTACAGATGCTGGGCATGGAGCCGGGCGACCCCTATGACTGGGTGCATGCCAAGGCCGGCGGGCTGACGGGCTACATCAGCAGCATCTACACGACGGCGTACCCGGAGAGCACGTCGCAATCCCAGCTCTTTCCCCTGCTGCTGGCCGAAACGACGAAGGAGACAGACCTGAAAAACGATACGGGCTGGTTTGCCGGCACCGCGCAAAAACTGCCCAAGGGCACGCGGATGCACGTGATGATGGAGCGGGGCCGCTGGCTGTATGTGGTGATCCCGCGCAGGCAGCTCCACTGGCGCATGGACGTAGACGGCGCCTACGGCTTTATCCCCAAAGATGCCGTACGCATTGCCCCGCTGCCCATACAGCTGGACTGGCTGAATGATGAAACTTCACCAAATCCGTAAACGATATACGGGGCGGCGCTGTTTGTTATTGCGCCGCCTCGTTTTTTCTGCTCATACCTCTTTTTCCGCCCACCAGGTCACGCTGCCGGGGCCGACGGTGAACAGGCCGAAGCCCTCGTCGTCTATTTGAATGTCCGCGTTGACGCCGCTCAGATCGCGGTAGGTTTTGCCCTTTTCGCTTTCGCCCACGAACATCCTTTCCTCGTCCATATCCTTGGTGGAGATCAGCACCGCCATGGGGTGCGGGTGCTGTGCGTCGCCGCGGCGTACCCAGCCTATCTTGTTGGCCGTTACCGCGTATTCATCCTGATCGCCGTGGCCGTATTGCTGCCGCGCGTCGATCATTTTTTCTATATCCTCGCGGATGCCCTCGTAGCCGATGGTTTCGATGCCGTTCAGATCGCCGTCGAACACGCAGGGATAGCCGCTTTTCCGCAGCAATATCAGCGCATAGGCGATCTTCTTGAACCACGGCTCCACCCACGATTCCAGCGCCTGCCCCGGCTGGGAATCGTGGTTATCCACAAAGGTCACGGCAAAATTGGGCTGCATCTGCACCAGCGTACCGTCGAACACCTGCCGGATATCGTAGTCCGGGTCAACGGAGGCCTGCCGCAGGTTAAAATGCAGCGGGACGTCGAACAGATCCACATTGTAATCGGTCTTGCCAAGGTAGTAGTTCATGGTGCTCTTGCTGTCCTGCCAGTATTCGCCGACCAGATAAAAGTCGGGCTTCTTTTTCAGGATGTGGGCGGACAGCGTGTCGATGAAGGTGTGGGAAATGTGCTTCAGCGCATCGTAGCGGAAGCCGTCGTAGCCCAGGGAAAGCATATAGTCGCTCACCCGCGTCAATTCGGCCGCCACGTCGGGGTGGTCGTGGTCGATATCCGCGTTCATCAGGTAATCAAAATTGCCCTTCTCTTCATCGGTATACTGCGACCAGTATTTGCCGTCCCCCATGATGCGGTAGATGGCCTTAACGCCCGTTCTCTGGTCGTAATCGACGCCGGTAAAGTGGTTAAAGTTCCAGATGAAGCGGGAATACTTGCCCTTTCGGCCCGGAAAGGTGAACTTTGTCCAGCCCTCTATTTCGATGATCTCGCTGACATCCTTCGTCCGGTCGTTCTGATCGACCATCCGCGCACGGAACACCTCCGATTCGTCCGCGCCGCCCTTGTGGTTGAACACCATATCGGCGTAAACGCTGATCTGATGCCTGTGCAGCGCTTCGATGCAGGCAACCAGCTCCTGCTTGGTGCCGTACTTGGTGCGTACCGTGCCCTTCTGGTCGAACTCGCCCAAATCCCAGTAATCGTAGGAGCTGTACCCCACGTCCATGCCCGACGTGCCCTTGGCCGCAGGCGGCATCCACACGGCGGTGATGCCCATTTTGCCCAGGTTTTCCGCATTCTTTGCAAGGTTTTTATAAAAATTCCCGTCCGCAGGCAGATCCCAGTGAAAGGCCTGCAGCATGACTCCGTTTTTCAAAGCAGCCTCCTGTATCGTTCGGTCAGAGAAAGCCGCGTCTGACGCCCTGTGCGCCCCGGCACGATGCTTTCCGCCAAAATGATAGCCCAAACGCATCGTTTGCGCAAGCTGCGGGGGATGGGGCAAAAACCATCAAACCCTACCGTGATCGTTCTTCGGCTGATATGTCTATCGCTTGCCCGCCACGGTGATGCCGCTTTCGATGCTGTCCGAAAACAGCGCGTACAGGGCGAGGATGGGCAGCATGTACAGGATGGCGGCGGCAAACACCTGTTCTTTGGGCACATAACCCCCGTTGTTCATCAGGCAGGAGAGGGGGCGCAGGGGGATGGTTTTGATCATCACCGTGGGCAGTTCGTACAGGTTCCAGTTCTGCGAAAAGGAGAACACCATAAAGGCGACGGCGGCCGGCAGCACGGCGGGCAGCACCACATGGCGCAGGTAGACAAGAAAAGACCGGCTTTCCAGGCACGTTACCTCAAACAGCTCGTGCGGGATATGCCCCACCACAAAGCGGAACAGCAGCGTGGAAAGCGGCGCAAAGATCAGCGGCAGGGCGACCGCCGCCCACGAATCCAGCAGGTTCAGGCTGTGCATCTGGATATAGCTTGTTACCAGCGTCGCCTGCGAGGGCAGCAGCAGCGTAAACAGGTAGAGAAACAGCAGCGGCGTCCGGCCGGGAAAGCGCACCTTTGCCAGACAGTAGCCCGACACCACGCCCACGACGGTCTGCGCCGCCGTCAGCGCGCACACCAGCATCAGGCTGTTCCAGAACGCGCGCAGAAACCCCTCGGAAAAGATCAGCAGCCGCGCGTACTGGCTTAATGTGATGTGCCCCGGAGCCAGCACGATGCGCGCGCCGGGCGCAAACATGGTCTGCGCAAGCTCATTGGGGGACATAAGCGAGCCGATGCCCGTCATCGCCAGCGGGAAAGCGAACAGAAGGGCGGCGAGCAGCACCACAGGCAGGCGGCGTTTCATGCGGTCAACCACCCCTTTTTGCGCGTCCACCGATAGACAGCGCCAAAGAGCGCCAGCAGCGTCAGGGACAGGATATACGCCGCGGCGCTGAGGACGCTGTAATTCAAATTGCCAAAGCTGTTATGGATATAGTGGGACATAAAATATACGCTGCGGGCGGGGTAGTCGCCGTACAGGAGGCTGACCTCGGCATACAGCGAGGTGCCGCATAATATGTTGTACACCAGCGACACGTACAGGTACGGCGCGATGAGGGGCAGGGTGATGGCCGTGTGCCGCCTTGCATAGCCCGCGCCGTCCAGCGCCGCCGCCTCCTGTATGGCGGGATCGATGCTTTCAATGCCGCTGAACAGGATCAGCACATCGATGCCCGTGTAGCGGAACATCGCCATGGCAAAGGCGGACAGCCATTGCACGCCGTCCGACACCGTGCCGCCCTCCCAGCCAAAGAGAATGCGCCACACCGGCACAACGGCCACCGAGGGCAGCAGCGCGGGCAGCACAAACAGAAAGCCCACGCGCCGCCACGTTTTTGCCGATTCCGAAAAGGCGATGGCCAGAAAGAGCGACAGCGCCATCAGGCAGGGCGTCAGCACAAAGGAAAAAAGCAGGCTGTTGCGGTAGGCCAGCATAAAATGATCGCTGTGAAGCAGGCCCATTACATGCGAAAGCCCCACGAACTCGTGGTGAAAGGCCGAGCGCGTCAGCGCATAATAGCCCGACCCGATCAGGGGCGCGATGGCAAAGGCCATGAAGCCCGCAAAGCAGGGCAGGTACCAGAAAAGATGGCGAAGGGGGTAGATGCGCCTTTGCCCCTTAGCGCCCGCGCGCCCTTTGGCGCCACAGGATAAGCCAGCCATGGCAGCACACCCCCCAACCCGCTATTTTCTGCGCGCCGTTTATCATCAGCGTCCCATCGTCGTGAAGCCGCGCCATGGCCGCTGCGCTGCGCAGCCCCTTTAAGGCTGCCCGCAGCAGCGAGCCGCCCCCCTCAAGCGCCGCCGCGATATCGGGCGACAGGCTGAAGGAAAAGGGGCTTGCCCACACAAGCGCCGCCAGCACGGCAGCGCCCGCCAGCACGGCCAGCTTTTTCGCCTTCCGCGGGGGCAGTTTTTTGCCGAAGAAAAGCGCCGCCTTCCCCGCCAGCCACGCGGCCCAGAGGCCTGCGTATAAAACCAGCCAAAAGCACAGGTTTTCCGCGCGTTCCCCCGTCGGGGAAAAGACAAAGCCTTCTATGCTTTCGGCGGCCAGCAGGCGCTCCATGGCCGCGGTCAGGGCGCGGACAGGCTGGCCCTTCGGGCAGCGCGCCACCACATAGCTTTCCGTATGCCGGAAAGGATAGGAGGTATAAACGGTACCGCCCCTTGAGCGGCTGAAATCCAGCGGGGAAAAGCCGCCCGCGCGGTACACGCCCGCCACCACAAGGCGCTCGCCCTGCACGGTGACAGCCTGCCCCACGCAGTCCGCCGAGCCGAACAGAGACGCCGCCAGGCTGTCCGATATCAGCGCAAGGGGGCTGCCCTTTGCATAGTCGGCTTTCAACAGCATACGCCCCGCGCGCAGGGCGGGCGCCGCATCAAAGGGGCGGTTCTGCAAGGCGATATCCTCTGCTCCGCGTTTCCCCGCGGCGGCCTCCGCCGGCGCGCGAAACACCGCGTACGCGCTTGCCGCCTGCCCCTGCTTTTGCAGGGCGGAAGCGGCTTTTTCCAGCGCTTCCCGGGGCGCGCTGCCCTGTGCCACCGCCCTGTCGCGGCCGGGCGCAAGCCACAGGGGCAAAAGGCAAAGGCACAGCAGCACCAGCGCCGCCAGGGCCGTGGGCAGTCTGCGCGTCACAGCGGCAGCACCACGCGGTCGCCGGGGCTAATCGCCCTGTCCCAGGAGGTGATGACCATTTCCCCCTCCGAAAGCCCGGACAAAATGGGCGTCGCCGTATCGGTGCCGAGGCCGGCTTTAACCTCGCGCTCCTCCACCACCCAGACTTCGCCCCACCAGGACCGCCCCTGTTTGGCGACATAGACGGTGTCTTCCTGAATCAGCGCGCCGGGCGGCACCAGCACATCATAGTCGGTCAGCGCCGTTTGCAGCCTGGCGCCTGCCAGCGCCGGTATATGTTCGGGCGCAAACGCTGCCAGCGTCAGCCAAAGCTCGCCCTTCAATTTGTCTATGGCCGAAATGACGCAGGCTTCGCCAATGGCTTTGCCCTCCTGCGTACGGAAAGCCAGCCTTTGCCCCACTTCCAGATGGGGCGCAAGGGCCGCGTCCGTCAGCACCCGCAGGGGCACGGGCTTGTTCAGGGGCACATAGCGAAACAGGCGCCCATCCCTGCCGATGCTTTCCGACACGTCAAGCAGCACGGCGTCTTCCGGCGCCGCGATGCGCCAGCCCGCCTTTTGCAGCGCAAGCAGCGCGTCCACGGCCTGTTTCAACGTTTCTTCCTCAATATCCAGCGCCGCTTGGGTTGTCCCGTCCACAATGCCCTCGTCCTTCATCAGCCTCAGCGCCTGCTCGGCCCGGGCAAGCTGGCGCTCGGCGGCGGGGCGCGTGCGCTGATTGCTGCGCGCCAGCGCCTTCTGCGCCGCCGCCGCATCCTCCTCGGCCGCGGCCACGGCAATGGGGTAGTTGACGCGGAACATCGCCGCCCTTTCCCGCGCCAGCGTCCAATCCTTCGTCAGGGCTTTCAGCCTGTCTTCGCAGGGCAGGGGGGACAGCGCCATCAGCGTGTCGCCCTTCTGCACCAATGTATGGCTATGGCTCAGGTTCAGGCTGACGGCCGCTTCCTCCCCCAGCATGGGCAGGGCAAAGCTGCTTACATATTCCGGCGGGATCACCGTTTCGGAAAAGGGGATCCCGGCGCTCAGCCGCCCGGAGTACGCTTTGGCCACCGTGCATTTGGCCGTCAGATGGTACGCGACGGTGCGCGAAAGGAAGGTCGCCGCCATCAGCAGCGCCATCAGGCACAGCGTAACGGTTTTGGCTCTGCCCCGCATACCCTCAGTCTCCCATTATGAAGGATATTTTGGCGTTCAGCTCGGCCGCCATGTCTTCCGCCGTGATCTTGCCGGACTGGTAGCGCGCCAGCCCCGATATCCACGCCTGGTACAGGTCTTTGGAAACGGTCAATCGTACCGTATCTTTCATAAACAGGCTGCGCATCGCCTGCGCCCGCGCCGCCTGTTCCCCATTGTAGGGCGGGTCGATGGGGCGGCCTTCTTCGTCCATCAGCTGCAAATAGTCGTCCAGCTTTGCTTCAATCTTCAGGCCTTCTTTGGCAACCGAAAGAAACTTTTCGGGGATCTTTTGGGACAGGGGCAGCGTTTCGCTGGCGTACCGCTGGCCTTCCTCGCTCATGTACAGCGCCATATAGTCCCGAACCAGCTCCGGCTGCCGGGACACCGTGCTGCCGCACAGCAGATGGGTAGCGCCGATGCGGCTGGGGGCCTCACGATACAGCCCCGGCATGGGCAAAAGGCTCAGATCGATAAACCGCGGGTCAAAGGCGGCGTTCACCAGCAGTATGTTTTGATTGAATTCCTCCCCGGCGCCCTCCACAAAGGGCTTGACCGCCTCGCTCCCGCGCAGCGTTTTCCACACATTCAGCAGCGCCGTCAGCTCTTTTTCGTCCACCTGAAAGGGCGTCTTGCCCGCGCAATACGTTATATACTGATTGATCATGGCGCTGAAGCTGTCCAGGATGCTGTCCGGCGACGGGCCGCCTGCCATCAGATAGATGTTGGCGCCCTCGGCGCGCAGCTGCGCTACGCGCTCGCAAAGCGGCACAAGGTCTTCCCATGTATAGCCCTCAGCGGGCGCTTCGATGCCGTAGTCCCCGGCCAGCGCCGTATTGAACCGCAGGCCTTCCATGTTCACAGACACCGGCAGGCCCATCAGCGTCCCGTCCTTCGCTTCGCACAGCGCGCGCATATCCAGCAGATGCTCCGGCCACCCGCCCTGCAGGCTGTACCCATCCACGCACAGGCTCTGCGCGTGCAGGATCTCGGGGCGGCTGGTCACGATCATGTCAAACCGAGAAGGGTCGGCCATCAGCTCCGTTTCAAAGGCAAGGGATTCGTAGGGCGCGTATTCCACGCGCACGCCGGGGTGGCTTTTTTCAAACAGGTAGTTCACCCACAGGTTGATGCCCACATTGCCCGGCACGGCGATGCGGAACGCCGTATCGCGCTTTTCCCGCATCACGGCGACAACATCCGCGGTGATTTCTTCTTCCGTCATCTTCGCATGGGCGGGCAGCACCGCGCCGCACAGCAGCGTTAGTATCAACAGAATGGCTGTTTTTTTCATGATGGTTTCCTTTCCGGTTTTTTCTGACAGGTTGGAAAGCACCCGCTCGATCACAACAATTTCCTAATACTCCTTAACGTTACCGTAATAAATATAACACGTCTTTCATTACGGGTCAATCAAACAGGACAGCCACGCTATTGGTTATATTCCGGGTTCATCACAAAGTGAACCACCTGCATTTCGTCGCCGCTCAGAATGATGGAGATGTCGGTAATCGGCCCCCGGTGCTCCTCATCGTAAAGTTTTTCATCCGCCCAATGCCCCAGACGGCATATCCAATTCTTTTGTTTAGGGGGCAATTGGCTGACAAAACCGTTGCGCAGTACGCTTAACAGATAATCATCGATATTGAGGCCGCAGGCGGATAAAATATCGCTTAGGCGCTTGCGAACCGCTTCGTCATCCGTGTAAGAAACATCATTGGGGTCATAAAAGCCGGTCAGCAAGGCTTTTAAGCTGTCCAGATCGGACAGGTTAATGATGCGGCGGCGGTTGCTTTCGTCCGTATCGGCGGCAAAGTTTATGTTGCCGATCGCGTCATGAACCGTGGGATCGGCAAAGCGTTCCGCGTCGGTCAGCCGGGACTGGAATTTTTCTAATATTTTGAAGTAATGATTTTTATAAAAGGATTCAAGATCGCCTGTTTTCATAGATAACCCCGATATAGGGTCAATGGCTTCGGGCGTTTGCTCAGCCGGCGCGGGGAAGCATACGCATGACAGCATCAGGCAAAAGCACAGCAGTAATAATGTGAATATCTTTTTATTCATATTGGTATCATCCTTTCAGTTTAATCTGTAATGGTAAGGCTGCTGTCGAAATCAATCATAGGGACGGTTCTATGATTGACGCTGGCGTTTGATGCGCCTTGTTTATCAGCATGTAAAGACGGACAGACAGCACAATACATGCTGCACCGTTTGACGCCATTCAACCTATCACAAAACCGTCCCGGTGATTGACTGGATAATCATTAATCTTTGACAGTTATTTGCCCGGTAACAGGATAACCGGTATAATCATTTTTCCACATTCCTACATAAAACGAAGCGCCACTGGGGATGCCCCAAGCAGTAAAAGAAAATGTCTGGGCTGTGTTTGTTGCAACAAAGGATCTGGAGGAAACAGAGGCGCGCTGCCAATGACTCCCATCCCAATAGCGTACCTTTATGTAACATGTTGCAGTGTGATTTATGCTGAGTTTAGTATTGTTTAGCGTTATTTTTACACTACCGTCGGAAGGCGCCTTTATGGATAGTGTATCTACATATTCTTTAAAGGAAAAATCTTTGTTTTCATATGGCAGGGGGTTGGGGTTTTGGACGTTTGTATTTGGGTTTGCCCTTAAATTTCTGCCCCGTAAGCCGGAACAATACTCATTGCTGCCATCAGAACAACCAATAGTACGATCAATGCGGATGCTCTTTTCATTGTATTTTCTCCTTTTTCTTACTACTGTATTAAATGAATATGTTTTAATTTTATCAGCCCAATGGAATCACCACTTTCCATAGAGAATATCGGCATATTTCTTGCCGTTATGTTTAATTAGCCACTGAATCCTTGGATTAATATTCAACAGACTTTGAGTTTTTATACGCCGTTTCGAGCAGCGTCCCTTCTGCATCATATACTTTTCCAGTTACAAACAGTTTATATTGGTAGCCGTGTGATACCGATACGGTTTTGTCTATGCTTGCGCCGGAAAGCGTTGTACCCGATGCCGACCACGATGAAACATACGTCCATGTTTGCCCGTTTGTTGATTTCTTCAATGTTGCGGTCAAAGTAGCTGTGCAATTGATAGAAGAAGGTTTCATCATGGCGCTGCATGTTGCCGTTCCAGAACTTTTGAATAAATTTACGCTAAATCTCTCTATATGTGAATACCGGGAAACTGATTCAGCAGCTAAAGTGCTAACGGACAGGAGCAGAAGAGCTACAGTCAACAAAGCAACCGTTATCTTTTTGGTATTCATGGGAAAACTCCTTTCTTTTTCTCTCTACACATTAAGACAACGGAAGCAGCCAAAGTGCAACACCCGGCAACGTATTTTTAAAATTTTTTATTTTACTCTGCGCACGCTTTGCGCAACCTTCAGCGCCGTTTCGGCATTTTCGGAGATAGTTAGCACCATAAAACAATCTGCCGACTGCCAAATAACCTTACTTTTTCCTTCCTTGACTGCCAAAAGTGCCTTATTACCTTTTAAATCAATCTCTTTTATTTCATAGTTTTCCGTATCTTCATTACTTTCAACTGAGGGGTTATTTTCTGTAAAAGACAGCATTTTATTTTCAGATGACGTATAAATTGTTTCGCGTATTGATGCCGTACCGGTAACGCTATAAAAAGAATACCCCTCCGGTATATACGACGGGTAATAGCTGCCCGTCCAATCGGCGGGCACAAAGAAGGCGGCGCCCTCATCCTCCACCATGGAAACCTCGGTGTATTGGGGCGTTACGCGGTACAGAAGCCGCATCACCGCCACCCGCACCTCACCCGACACGGCCATGGCCGTACCAAGTGAAACAGCTACCACCAGCGCCAGCACGGCGGCAAATTGCAGCCCGCGCAGCGAAAGGCGCGGCGCGCGGACCGCGCGCTCCGCCCTGCGCGCCCTGCGCAGATATTTTTCCTCCGTGCGCAGATGGAAGGCTTTTTCCGCCAGCTTTTCGGGCGCGTCGTCGGGCAGGGCGTCCCATGCGGCCTGCGCCTCGTCGGCCTCGATGCGGGCGGCCTCCAAAAGCGCCATGCGCAGCTTGGCCCGTCCGATCTGTTCGGGCAGGCCGCGCAGGTCAGGCATATCGTCATATCTGCGCATCGCTTTCTCCCTCCTTTAGCAGGCTGTACAGCCTTTTGCGAAAGCGCGTCAGCAAAGAGCGCACGCTGTTCTGTTGAACGCCCAGTCTGCGGGCGATCTCTTCGTCCGTCAGGCCCATGAGGTACTTCATCTCCATCAGCGCCCTGTCCTTTTCGGGCAGCTTCCGCACGGCCGCCGCCAGACTGTCCTGCCGGATAAAGGCAAGCGCCGCGTCGTCCGCATCGCCGCCCAGCAGGCTGTCGGCAAACGCTTCATCGCCCCACAGCACTTCCGGCCTGCGTTTGCGCGCACGCAGCATATTGATGGCCGCGTTCCTGACACTTATGACAACGTAGGAGCGCAAAGTGCAACAGTCCATCCCCTGCAAAAGCGGTATTTTTTTGCACAGCGCCAAAAAAGCCGTCTGCACGGCGTCCTCCGCGTCGGCGGGATGGCGCAGCACCTGAAACGCCCTCGCGTACATCAGCGTCCGGCAATCAAGGTACACCCGCTCCATAAACGTCCGCTGCTTTTCGTCCGGGATGGCCGCAAAGAAGAGGGGGAACACGCGCACACCTCCGTTTTCTGCCTATGTTTCCCATAGCCTGAGGGCGCCGCGAGAAGGAACGCCGCATCCCGCTTTGGGGGATGGCAGCGCTTTCATCTGTCGGGCATATTGATATTGTACCATTTTCTTCACTTTATGCAACGTTTAACAGAGCGGGCGGCCTTGTGAGCCACCCTTCTCCTGCACGCCCAAACAGCATGCCGCCGCAAATTCAACCGATGAAATACCGCAAACATAACCGACAAAACGCCGCAAATTTATCCGGCGCGGCAGCGCAAAGCCTTGGAAATACGGCATAGCCGCTTATACCAATTCAAATCCTTAACGCATCGTCGCGTCGGATCTTTTGGCTTGGAGGCGTCGTCGCGAACGCTCGACGTAGCGCCGCTACGCCTTCGCATCCGCTCCTTGCTCTAAACCAAAATCTCTCTCCGCTTTGGATGCGTGAATGATTTTCATTGGTATGAAGGGTTGAAAACACACCGGAATACAGAAAATGCGTCCCGCCTGTCGTTCACATCGCGTTTTGCATCTCTTCCCGCATCGGCGGGTTGCAGTAGGGGCAGGGCTTCAGCTTGTCATAGGGGCTTTCCCGAAGCTGGGCCAGCATCAGCGGCTGCATGGGCTGGTACTCCTTTTTGACGCCGTAGCAGGCTTCGCCCGTGTGGTAGTTTTTGCCGTTTTTCGGGTTATGGTACAGCACCAGGTCGGCGGGCACGGGGGGCGGCACGCGGCCCGCCCAGTCCTCCCAGACTACCAGCTTCACGTTTTCCTGGTAGTTGGCCCACAGCCAGCTCATGTTGACGCCCTCGGGCGTGCGCTGGCGCTGCACGCGGATGCAGCCGTGGCTGGCGCGCTGCCCCAGTTTGGCTTCAAATACCGAATAGTCCTTGCCGCCCTCCAGGCGCGGCACCTGATGCAGCAGGTCGCCGGAATTAAAGCGCAGCGCCTTTTCGCACACCAGGTTGTCGGACTTAAAATCCCCCACCTTGCTGACCAGCAGAAACTCGCCCGAGCGCGTTTCGTTGTACGGCTGCCTTTCGTTGCTCAGGCCCGTGGAGATGCGCAGGGTGGCAAACAGCCTGCCTTCCTTGAACACGTACAGCCGCTGCGTCAGCTTATCGGCCACCATGCCGAAAGAGGGGGAGGGCGTAACCGCCGTAAGCCTTTCTGTTTCCACCCAGCCGCGCGCAAGGCCGTTCCAGTTTTTGATCCCGCTGTCGTGGAAGGAGCTGGAATAGGTCATGACCTCCGTCCACCCGTTCTGATCCTCGCCCAGCACATGCACGCCCTGCGACGCGCAGGTGATGTCGGCCACGGGGCTGCCGTTTGGCCGATCCAGCAGCGGCACCTGCTCCTTTTGCCTGCCCTTTAACACCGTGACGGGGGACATCAGCATGGCCCACACGGCCTGTTCGTCGCGGATATCCATCGGCGTCGTCCAGTAGCAGTTTGCGTGGCCGCACGCCGTTTCGCGCGAAGGGGTAAAGGCTTCCGCGCCAAGGGCGGGAAAGGGCAAAAGGCAGAGCGCCAGTACGCCGAGGATGAAAAGGCGGGAAATGCGCATCGTAAACCTCCTGTTGCGTGAAGGGTGTCCCCAAAAGGATGATACAGACGATATTATACTGTTTTTTCCGGCTGATCACAACGCGCGGGAAACGGTTCCTCAGCGCTGCCTGCTGCGGAAAGCGGAGCGGGCGGCCGGTTCAGCCTCAGCTATCGGATGGGGAGGTGAAGGGGCGCGCGGACGAGCGCGTTAAAAAACGCTGTTTTGCCGGATAAAAATATCGTTTAGCATCAGGATCCGTTTATCAGCTGGCGGCTCCCCGGTCGCCAGATAGTCAAGCAGTATCTGAAACGGAAGCCTGCCCTGCTCCTGCGCGCGCTGCCCGATCAAGGCGCTGATCGACCCGTTCAGGATGTACGGGCGCGTTGCGTCCGTCATGGCGAAGCCTATGTGCACGAGCGAGCCGGCCCTTCCTGAGGCCTGAATGGCGTTCCCCACGGCGGCCGCGTTGTCCGGGATGGTGTATACGGCGTTGATTTCCGGGTGTGAAAGCAGCATCTTCTGCGCAACGCGGAAGGCGTACTCCGGATCGCTTGTAATATCCCCGCTTTCGACGATCTCGCGGTTCGGATCAAGCGCGGTGATTTCATCGATAAAGCCCTGGCGGCGCAGGCGCTGGCTGGACAGATACCTGCTGCCGTTCATCAGCAGAATGCGCAGAAGAGGAGCTTTGGAAAAATTGTGCAAAAGGCCGGCGGCGGTTTTTCCGCCGATATAATAATCGCTGCCGATGTAGCAGAAGGGGGAGAAGCCGGTCAGCTCCGAGTTCAGTAGAACGACGGGGATGCCGCTGTCGGACAGTGCCCGGAGGCGGGACACGATGATCTCGGATTCGAGCGGGACGATGATCAGGGCGCTGATCCCCTCGGCGACCAGCTCGTCGATCAACCTTCGCTGGACGTCGGGCAGGCAGTAATCGAAGTACCGCTTTTCGACGGTGATGCCGTACTCGGCAAGCGTTCTTTCCATCTGCTCCGCGTTTTTATTGATGATGGACCAGAACCCGTTGTAATCGATTTTCGAAATGAAACCGATCTTATTCTTCTGCTGAATGAGCGCAAGCTGCTGCGCCACCTTGCTGGGCCGGTAGTCGCACTCCTTCATGATTTTACGGATTCTCTCGGCGACGGCGGGATCGACGCGCCCGCGATGATGAAGAACGCGATCCACCGTTCCGCGGGAAACGCCTGCAAGATCCGCAATGTCCCGGATGGTCAGAGCCAAAACGACGCCCTCCTTGAAGCTGTATGCGTGCACATGCACACAGCCATCATAGCGCGTTTTTGAAAAGAGCGCAATTGACAGAAAACAGGATTTTGATTGCGTGCTCAGGCACGCAATCAAAAAAATGGAACGAAATCGGAAATAAAGCTTAAAAACGGCTTTACAAAGCCTGATTTAGCTGATATAATGGGCGCATATCAAACATATATGATTGGACGTTTCGGATATTGCGTGCTCGAGCACTCAATGGCGAAGAGGGTATTTCGGCTGGTGATCCGCGTCGGCGGATCGCGGAGAAAGGATAGAGACAGTGGATAAAAAGAGACCGAATTTCTTAGTGGTCATGACGGATGATCAAGGCTACGGCGATTTGTCCTGCATGGGAGAAACGGATTTTTTGACCCCTCATCTGGATGAACTTGCAGAGAACGGGGTTCGTTTCACCGACTTTTATGCCGGCAGCCCCGTTTGCTCTCCGTCGCGGGCTTCGCTGCTGACCGGGCGTTATCCGGGAAACGCGGGCGTGCGGGCCATCCTTGCGGGCCACAGAAAAGCAACCGGGCTGCAGCCCGAAACGCCGACGATCGCGCGGGCGCTGAAGGATATCGGGTACCAGACGGCGCTGATCGGCAAATGGCATCTGGGCCTGAAGGACGGATGCAGGCCCAACGACAACGGATTCGATTATTTTTACGGGTTCCTTGCCGGCTGCGTCGATTATTATTCACATGTTTTCTACTGGTCGATGGCGGACGGTTCCACAAACCCGACGCATGATCTATGGGAAAACGAAAAAGAACTGTACGACAACGGCAAATACATGACGGAGATGATCTCCGAAAAGGCGGTTGAAAAGATCCGCGAAATGCACGAAAAGGATCAGCCGTTCTTCCTGTATGTGGCTTACAACGCCCCCCACTATCCCATGCATGCGCCGAAAAAATATCTGGATCGCTTCCCGCATCTCCCCCCGGACCGGCGCATCATGGCGGCGATGCTCAGCGCGGTGGACGACGGCGTGGGCGCAATGACGGACGAGCTGAAGCGGCTGGGGATCATGGACGACACGGTGATCTACTTCCAAAGCGATAACGGGCCGTCCAGAGAGTCGAGGAACTGGATGGACGGAACACCGGATCCGTACTACGGCGGAACGGCGGGCGCTCTTAAGGGGCACAAATTCAGCCTGTACGAGGGCGGCATCCGGGTGCCCTGCCTCCTTGGCTGGAGGAACCATATCCCGCCCGCGCAGGTGATCGGCGAACCGTGCGCGGCCATGGACGCGTTCCCGACGTTCCTGACCATGGCGGGGGGCGACCCGGAAAAATACGAGCTGGACGGCTCGGATATCAGCGATGTGCTGATGAACGGCGCGCGGAGCCCGCATCAGGAGCTGTTCTGGGAAATGGAGGACCAGACGGCCATCCGCCAGGGGGATTACAAGCTGGTGATGAACGGAAGACTGTGCGAATCCGAAACGCCCGACGCGCCCCTGTTCTTGTCCGATCTGAGCAAAGACCCCGGAGAAACGAAGAATCTGGCCCGCGATATGCCGGAGGTCACAAAAGAGCTGTCGGAAAAGGCGGCGGCATGGCGCGCGCAAATCGAAAAGACCTGGGACGCGAAATTTGCTTCTCGCTACTGAGCCCCCTCATCAGGGCATGATGCTCACAAGGGCATGCAAATAAAAAAACACGGAGGTAGAAAGGATGAAAAAAGTGATCGCAATGGTGTCGGCTGTTCTGTCGGTTTGCCTGCTGCTTGCCGGCTGCGCGCCCAAGCCGGCGGAAGTCGCCCCGTCTGTGACGGACAGGCCCGCAAACACAGCTGCGGCCACACCGGCCGCACCGGCCGGCAACGGTGAGAAAACGGCGGCCAAGGAGCCGGAGCCGGCTGCCGGCGACATTGAAAAGGAGTCGCCGATGCTGGCCGAGCAGGTAAAGGCGGGAAAACTGCCCGCTGTCAGCGAGCGTCTGCCCGTCGCAGACGATATCATGGTTGAAACGGGAAAAACGCCGGAGAACCCTAAGTACGGCGGAACCCTCCGCAGGAACAACGGCGGGCTGTGGGACTTCGGCCCGTTCTGCGAAGAACCGCTTTTCCGTTTGACAGAAGACGGCGGTATCACGGCGAATGTTGCCAAGGGCTATGATGTAAGCGACGATGGGCTGACATATACCGTTTACCTTCGCAGGGGAATGAAGTGGTCGGACGGGGCCCCGTTCACCGCCGAGGATGTCGTCTACTACTACAACTACATGCTGGTCACGGACGTTGATCCGGCCACCGGCGCGGTCACAGGCTCGTACACCGGAAACTATTACAACTGGTACAAGACGACCGACCCCGCGGACGGGCTGGCCAAGCCGGCGATCATCACGAAGGTGGACGACTATACGGTTCAGATCAAGCTCTACAGCCCCAAGCCCCTGCTTCTGCAGGCGATCGCCATCGACAACAAATGGATGTTTGCGCCGAAGCACTGGTATAAGGATATCGTCGCGTTTGACAGCTCGAAGCCGCATTGGTCCGGCGTGAGCGATCTGGCGCTTGTCGGCGGCAACGATCTGACGGATTTGACGCAGGAGCAGGCGGTCAGGAACGCAGCGGCAAAGAGCGAACTCTATCAGTTTGATAACTATACGAGCCTCGGCAACGCGCTGGGCTATCTGTACTGGAACTATGCGGGCCGTCCCTCGCTGCGCGCGTGGAACATCACCAGCGCGCTGACGGAAACGGCGCTCATATTTGAGCGCAACCCATACTTCTGGAAGACCGACGCGGCGGGCCGCCAGCTCCCGTATATCGATACGGTCGAGATGGTGACGATGGACAACGGCCTGTACGCGCAGGAAATGCTGGCGGGCAACATCGACATGAATACGATCGAGCTGACCGATCTTGTGACCTACAAGGCGGGCGAAACGACGGGCAACTATACGGTATACGCCAACATTCAGCCGAACTGGACCTGCTGCTCTGTGGAGCTGAACCAGTCTTATAAGGATGAGCAGTACGCGGAGCTTTTCGCCGACATCGATTTCCGCCACGCCTTATCCATCGCGGTCGACCGCCATGAAATGAACGAAATTCTGTACAACGGCCTTGCGGAAGAAGCGCAGTGCGCCGCGCCCAAGGGCACCGAGCAGTACAGAGAAGGCGCGTCCGAAAAGTGGACGGAGTACGATCCGGCCGCCGCGAACGCGCTGCTGGACGACATCGGCATGATTTCCAAAGACAGGAACGCCGACGGCTACCGCTATTGGGTGGGCGGCGCCAATGACGGCCAGACCGTTCTGATCAAGCTCGAAGGCCATGAGAAGTCCAATTCCGCCGCCGCCGTCGCCCTGCTGGCAAAGTATTACAAGGCAGTCGGCATCCAGATGGTGGAAGTCAGCAACACCGCGCGCAATACCCGGCAGAACAAAGTGACCTCCGGCAACGAAGTCATGGCGCTGTACGAGGAGAAGCTGAACATATTCAATCCGGCCGTCCGCCCGGACCGCCTCGGCGCGAACAGAAAGATCTGCACATGGGTCGGCCTGTACGGTCTGGAGCATGCGGCTCCCCTGACGCCCAAGGCCGGTTCGGAGATGGAAAAGGTCGTGGAGAATACCAAAAAGCTGGCGACGGCATCCACGGTCGATGAGGCGAAGGAATGCGGCGATAAAATGGTGCAGAGTATGATCGACAACACCTGGATCATCGGCTTCTGCAGAAGCACCAATACGCTGACCGCGTTGAGCAACAAGGTCAAGAATTACGATCTGAACTATATTTCCTGCGATGAGCTTCGCTTCTACGGCAACGCCAAGCCTTATACCTGGTATATCGGCGAATAACGGAGGACGCCCATGTAATCCTGTTTTCTTTCCGGTGGCAGCCGACGGTTTTCACCATTGGCTGCCACCGCCATTTCTGCCAGCCGAGGATCGGAAGAGAGGCCCGTATGAAATCCGAATTTGTGAGATTCGTGCTCAAAAAGTTTTTAATCATGATGGCGACCGTCTTAATGATATCGTTCGCGGTCTTCTATATCATCACCCTGCCCCCCGGCGATTTTATGACCAATTACGTCGGGCAGCTCCAGGCTGCCGGTGAATCGGTTTCCCAGGAAACGATCGATCAGCTGAACGAGATCTACGGCCTGGACCAGCCGTTTATCGTTCAGTATTGGAAATGGATCACCAATATTCTGCTGCATGGCGATTTCGGCTATTCCTTCTTAAAGAGCATGCCGGTCACGTCGGTCATCAAGGCGTATATCGTTCCGACGCTGGCCCTTTCCCTGGTCACGATGCTGTTTACCTATCTGATCTCCATTCCCATCGGCATCTACAGCGCGGTGCATCAGTACTCGGCCGGGGATTATCTGTTTACCAGCATCGGCTTCATCGGCATGGCGGTCCCCAACTTTCTGCTGGGCATTATTCTGATGTTTGTCGCCTTCAGGCTGACCGGCGACACGATGCTCGGCTTCTATTCTGCAAAGTATCAGACGGCGGCGTGGTCCTTTGCAAAGTTCATCGATCTTTTGAAGCACTGCATCATTCCGGTGCTGGTCATCGGGCTGATGAACACCTGCGGCCTGATGCGCACGATGCGCAGCCAGATGCTGGACGAGCTCAGCAAAAACTATACGATGGCGGCGCGCGCGAAGGGGATGAAGGTAAGGGCTATCCGCTATAAATACTGTGTCCGCGCGGCCATCAACCCCATCGCCTCGTCGATAGGCTGGTCCCTTGTGAACATCTTTACGGGAACGACCATCGTCGCCATCGTGCTGAACCTTCCCTCCATGGGCAGGGTGATGTATGACGCGCTGCTGGATCAGGATATGTACCTTGCCGGAAGCTGGCTGTTTTTGATGGCCATCATGACGGTGGTCGGCACCTTCCTTTCCGACATCCTGCTTGCCTGGCTGGATCCCAGAGCGCGAAAAGAGTATATTCAGGGGTGAGACGGATGAAAAGAAACAAAGAAAAGAAATCCGATTATTACGCATCGCAATGGACCCTGATGTATGCGAAGTTCAGGAAGCACAAGCTGGCAACGGCGAGCGCGGTGATCCTGCTGATTCTTTATTTGACCGCGATCTTCGGGAACTTCATCGCGCCGCAGGGAACGGAGCAATTTGACAGCCGGTATGTAAACTGCGGCCCGACCAGGGTTCGTTTTTTCCATGAAGGGAAATTGATCGGCCCCTATGTGTACGGGCTTCAGAAGGAGCGCAATCCCGAAACCCTTATGTATGAGTTTAAGGAGAACACGGAACAGATATACAGGATCCGCTTTTTCCAGCAGGGAGAGGCCGGCGCCGAATACAAGTGGCTGGGCCTGTTCGACAGCAACCTGCATCTGTTTGAGGCCGAAAAGGGCGGCGCGGTGTTTCTGATCGGGACGGATTACATGGGGCGCGATCTGTTTTCCCGCGTGATTCTCGGAAGCCGGATTTCCCTGTTCATTCCGGTCATCGGCATGGTCATGACGGTTTTCCTCGGCATTCTGATCGGTTCCGTCGCGGGGTATTTCGGCGGCTGGGTGGACAACGTGATCCAGCGCCTGATCGAGGTCGTTCGCTCGTTCCCGCAGGTTCCGCTCTGGATGGCGCTGTCTGCCGCGATCCCGCCGACGATGAAGCCGGCGCAGATCTTTATGATGATGACCGTGATTCTGTCGCTGATCTCCTGGCCGGACATGGCAAGAACGGTCCGCAGCAAATTCTTTTCGATCAAAAAAGAAGACTATATTATGGCGGCCCGCATCTCGGGGGCGCCCGGCAGCGCGATTGTGACACGGCATATGATCCCAAGCTTTTTGAGCTACATCATTGTCAAGATGTCTTTGACGATCCCGCATCTGATCGTCGGTGAAACGACGCTGAGCTTCCTCGGCCTGGGGCTTCGTTCCCCCGCGACCAGCTGGGGCGTACTGCTGCAGGAAACCAACAAGCTGGAGACCATTATGTTTTTCGGCTGGAAGCTGCTGCCGATGATTGCCGTTTTTATCACCGTTCTGGCGTTTAATTTTCTGGGCGACGGTCTGCGCGACGCCGCGGATCCCTATAAGTAAGGAGGCAGCCGCATGATATTCCGAAAGAAGGAACAGCAGAAGCAGTATGCCCTTCCCGAGGGCGTTCTTCTGAAAGCAACCGATCTGAGAGTCAATATCAGGATCGAAGGCGCGGTGCTGAACGCCGTTCGAGGCATCGATCTGGAGCTGCGCAACGGCGAAACGCTCGGCCTTGTCGGGGAATCCGGCTGTGGAAAAAGCGTCACCAGCAAGGAGATCGTCGGCATCAATCCGTCCAATTGCTCCTCGGCGGGAGAAATCCTTTTTCGCAGAAAGGACGGCACCGTTTCGAACCTGTTGGCGCTGGATAAGGACGGGGCGGCATACCGCGCGATTCGGGGCAGCGAGATCGCCATGATCTTTCAGGAGCCGATGACCGCGTTTTCGCCGCTGTACACGATCGGGAACCAGATGAGCGAGATCATTTTGATTCATCATCCGGAGGCGACGAAAAAGGGCGCGAGGGAAAAAGTGGTGCAAATGATGAAGCTGGTCGGGATCGCGAACGCGGAGAGCCGTTTCGACCAGTATCCGCATGAGTTTTCCGGCGGCATGCTGCAAAGGGCGCTGATCGCCATGATGCTGTGCAACGACCCGAAGCTTTTGATCGCGGATGAACCGACCACGGCGCTGGACGTGACGATCCAGGCGCAGATTCTGGAACTGATGAAAAAGCTGCAAAAAGAGTTCGGCATGTCGATCCTTTTTATCACACACGATCTGGGCATTGTGGCGAGCATGTGCGACAGGGTCGCCGTCATGTATCTCGGAGAGATTGTCGAAACCGGCTCGACGCGGCAGATATTTCACAACCCGCAGCATCCGTATACGAAAAACCTTTTAAGATCGCTTCCGAGCCTTGATCAGAACAGAAATGAACGGCTCTATGCGATCAAGGGCGTCGTTCCGGTGCCGATCGGTCTTCCCGAGGCATGCGGGTTTCATGAACGGTGCGAGCGCTGCATCCGGGGCGTCTGCGACAGGCGCGCCGCGCCGGCCGTTGAAGTAGAGCCGGAGCACTTTGTAAAGTGCGCGCTGTATGAGAAAGTCGGGGGGTGATTCGATGGACAATGATCGGGTGGTGCTTGAGGTCAGACATTTGACAAAAACATATGAGTCCGGCAAGTCCAGGGTTTACGCGCTTTCGGATGTGTCCTTCCAGGCGCGGGCGGGCGAAACGATCGGCATCGTCGGAGAATCCGGCTGCGGAAAAACGACGCTGGGCAGATGCGTTGTCAGAGGGATCGAAGCCACGAGCGGCGAGGTCGTGCTGCATCGGGACGGCAGGGAGATCGATTTTCTGAAGGCTGCGAAAAAGGAAATGAAGCGGCTTCGCCCGGAAATTCAGATGATCTTTCAGGACCCTTACGGGAGCCTGGATCCGCGCATGACGGTCTATGACATCATCAGCGAGCCGCTTCGGTATTACGGGAAGCTATCGCAGCAAGAGATCAACGGGCGCGTAGACAGCATCGCGGAAAAAGTCGGGCTGGACAAATCCTATCTTCGCCGGTATCCGCACGCGTTTTCCGGCGGGCAAAGACAAAGGATCGGCATTGCCCGGTCGCTGATCTTAAACCCGCGCGTTGTGGTTTGCGACGAGGCGGTTTCCGCGCTGGACGTGTCGATCCAGGCGCAGATCATCAATCTGCTGGAGGAACTGCAAAGGGAGCTGGGACTGACGTACCTGTTTATTTCCCACGCGCTTGCGGTCGTGCGGCACATTTCGGACCGCGTCATGGTGATGTATCTGGGAAAGGTGGTAGAGTTCGGCGACACGGAAGCGTTGTTCCGGCAGCCGATGCATCCCTACACCAGAGCCTTGCTGAGCGCGGCGCCGATCCCGGATCCGGATTATCATGTGGAGAGGATCATTCTGGAGGGGGAAGTGCCCAGCCCGGCAAACCCGCCGAAGGGCTGCCATTTTCATCCGAGATGCCGCCACGCAACCAAACGGTGCGCGCAGGCGTACCCGCCGCTTGAAGAAAAGGACGGAAGGTACGTCGCGTGCTGGCACTGCGGTACAAGCGGAGAGGAACGGAAGCCGGACGCTTAAATAGCCTCTGATATGATTGGGATCAACAGAGCCTTTTGCGCACCGTGAAAATGCACGGGAAAGGGTATGCCATGAAACATCCTGTCATTCTGATGATGACGGATCAGCAGCGCGCTGACACGATGCATTATCTGAATGGGGCGTCACCGTGTATAACGCCCAACTTGGACGCGCTTTCAAAGGACAGCGTCTGCTTTACCAACGCGTATACAACCGCACCTGTCTGCACGCCGGCACGGTCTTGCCTGCATACCGGCTTGTATCCGAGCGTGACCGGCCTGAGCACCAATATCTATCAGCCCGGGTGCATCACACATGAAATAGCGGACGCTCCTTATTTACTGAGTCGAAGGCTGCAAAACGCCGGGTACCGGTGCGGCTATACCGGGAAATGGCATCTCGGGCTGGGCAAGGATAAAACCGCCAGCGAAATGGGGAGAAATCTCCTGAAAAGCAGAGAAAAAGGCTTTATGGGGATGGAGGCGTACCTTGATTACGGAACGCTGCCCACCGACGTTGGCTTTATCGGCGATAGTGTTCCCGGCCACGGCGGCGGGGGAGACCAGACGGAACTGTTTCTGGACTGGCTGCGCGCAAGCGGAAGAACGTTCGCATTAGAGAATGTGTATGGCGGCAAGCGCCCGGGCGACCATTCGCATGGCGGCGAGATCGTTTCCGGCGAAAACACCACCGTGCAGTATTATCTGGCGGAACGGGCAAAGGCGATCATGGGAGAACTGGCGGGCGATGCGCCGTTCCTTATGTGCGTCAATTACTGGGGGCCGCATGAGCCGTATTATACGCTGAAAGAGGACTATGACCTGTATCGGCATCTGTCGATTCAGCCGTGGGAAAGTTTTACCGATTCCAAGGACGTTGAAAACAAGCTGCACCGGCTTGTGCAGCGCCCGGAAGAAGGTTGGGCGTTTTTTGAAAACAACCTCAAACACTATTACGGCCTGCTGACGGGCATCGACCGTTCGATCGGCTATATCCTTACCGAATTGAAGGAAAAAAGGCTTTACGATGACAGCTACATCATATTCATGGCGGATCACGGCGATTCGCAGGGCTGTCATAACGGCATGGAGAACAAGTCGGGGCATATGTATCAGGAGGTCACCCGAATCCCGCTGATGATCAAACCGCCGAAGGGACAACCGACGGGGATCAGGGACAGCTTGGCGTCCACGGTGGACATCTATGCGACGATTCTGGATATTGCAGGCTATGACGAGCGTATGTTTCAGGCCGGACATTCCCTGCTGCCCGTGCTGGAGGATCCGAAGAAGAAGGCGAGGGAATACGCCGTTTGCGAAAGCGTCAGCGCGTTTCCTTTGACCGGCATGCAGCGAATGTTTCGGGAAGGAAAATGGAAATACATTTTTAACTGCGGCGGCGAAGACGAACTGTACGATCTGGAAGAGGATCCCTTTGAAATGCATAACCGTATCGGCTGCCCGGACTGTGCGGCGAAATTGAAGGCGCTTCGGGTCGGCCTTGCAAAGGCCATGTACCGGCACGGCGACGGGTCTGCGCCGTGGTACTGCAAAATCAACCATCTGTTGGATTGGGAATGCTGAAACCGAACAGGTAAAAAGCCGGAGAGGAAGAACAACATGCAGGCAATCGATCGGAAGGATGTCCACAAGGTGATCGTGGTTTCCAAAACGCACCTGGATATCGGGTTCACCGACTATGCGCAGGCGGTGCTGGACCGGTATGTGAAAGATTACATTCCCAAAGCTGTGGCGCTGGCGAACGCTTTGAACGCGCCGGGAAACAATCGGTTTGTCTGGACAACCGGGTCATATCTGATCCGCTATGCTTTGGAGCATTCCACCCCCGAAAATGCAAGAAGGCTCAGAGAGGCAATTTGCGCGGGCTGCGTCCGGTATCATGCGCTTCCCCTGACGACGCATACCGAGCTGATGAGCGCCGCTTTGTTTCGTTATGGTATCTCCATTGCCAAAAAGCTGGACGCCGAGTTCGGCTGCCATACCCGCGCGGCCAAGATGACGGATGTCCCCGGCCATACGCAGACGATCGTGCCGCTGATGGCGGAGGCGGGCATCCGTTATCTGCACATCGGGGTCAATGCAAGCTCCCGCGTTCCGCAGACGCCGCCGGTGTTCCGCTGGCGGTATAGGGGGAAGGAACTCGCGGTCAGCTACAGCGGGGACTATGCGACGCCGCTGATTCTGCCGAACGGGGCCGCTTTGGAAATGCTGCATACGCACGATAATTTCGGCCCCCCGACAGAGGAAGAGGTCAATCGGTTTTATGCCGGTATGCGCAAGCGGTATCCGAATGCGGAGCTTGTTGCCGGGACGCTGGACGACTTTGCGCGGGAGATCGAAACGGTGTGGGACGAGCTTCCTGTCGTCGAGGAAGAAATAGGGGACACATGGATTCACGGCGTTGCCTCCGATCCGGTGAAGACCTCCGATTTCAAGCGGCTGCTTTCCCTTGCGGACCGTTGGCTGGAGGAAGGCGCCCTCATAAAAGACACGCCCGCTTATGAAAGCTTTTTTGAAAACCTGCTGTTGGTGGCGGAACACACCTGGGGCATGGACGTCAAAAAATACCTCCTGGATTTTACCAATTGGGAAAAACGGGATTTTTTGAACGCGCTGCAAAGAGACGCCACCTCCTATGCGCTGTATGGGGAACACAACCATGCGGTTTTCGAGGGGATGAAGAAAGAACTGGCGCAATACAGAGGCGAAAACCAGCATTCCTCTTATTCGGCTTTTGTCAAATCGCACAGCGAGCAGCGCGCGTATCTGATCGGCGCGGTCGAAGCCTTGCCGCCGGAGCTGCGCCTGAGGGCAAGAAACGAATTGCATTACAGCTATCCGCAAACCGTCGATATGGGGCCGTTCGTTCCGGGCGGGACGGTGCTGATTAACGGATGGCACGCGGTGTTTGACGAAAACGGCACGCTGATTCGGCTTCGCAACGAAAAGCGCCATTTGGATCATTTTGTTCGGATTGGGGAATTTCTGTATGAGAGCTTCGACGGCGAAACGGTGAGCGAGTGCTATCGGTCATACGGCAGGGATCTGAAACAAAACGGCTATTGGGCGGAATGCGATTTCGGGAAACCGGGCCTTGAGCATGCCAAAGGCGTCCGAAACGGCCTGTGGAAAGCGGTTCCCTGCGGACAGATAACGGAGCGCGACCGCCATACGGTCTTTCTGCGGGGCGAAGAGGAAGCGTGCGAAGCCTATGGCTGTCCCCGGGAGATTGCCGTTTCCTATGCTTTTGATGAAAGCGGGGTCGGTATGACGCTGTATTGGAGAAAAAAGGATCCCATTCGCAGCCCCGAAGCGATCTGGCTTGGGGTTCAGTTGAATCCGTCCAACCCGAACCGCGTCCGCTTTCAAAAGCTCGGCAGCCTGATGGATCCGCAGGACGTAGTTTTCGGCGGCAACCGGAAGCTGCACGCGATCGAGCGGGTTTCAATTAAAACCGCGACGGAGGATTTTGCGATCGTGCCGTGCGATTCCCCGGTGGTCAGTGTCGGCGGGCGGCATCTGTATCATGCCGATCACCGCGCGGAATCGCCGGAGAACGGATTGTACTTCCTGCTGTGCAACAACCGCTGGGGGACAAACTTCCCGCAATGGTTCGGCGAAGACGCGCGGTTCAGTTTCCGCATGGAGCTTCAAAAGATTCCGCCGGCGGTACCGGAAGGGGCTGAAGGAATATCGCCAATCGGCCGGCGGAGCGGTACGGACTGACGGTGTTTCACAGTGCGGGATGAAAAACGTCAAACGCCTGAATGGGCTATACGGAGAAATCATATGCTGACAGCAGAGCACAGACAGCTTGCGGTGCGGTATTGGCCGCATGTGATGAAGGACAGGAACGAACCGTTCTCCATCCGAAAGATCGGGGTTACGGTGTTTGACCGTCCCGCCGAGTCCCCGACATTTCCGCGCTTTTTCATCGATCCGTCCCGGTACGGCTGGAAAATGCTGATCGAGTATGCCGTCTACATGGATTACGATATCCAGCACCTGTATGAGCTGGAGCATATTTGGATTGCCGTCGGTGCGGACGGCGCCGTCAAGGACTGCCTGTGCAGCTTCCACGGGCTGTGTATGCATGCGGCGGGTATTCCTGAACTGTATCGGATGAAGGAAGGAAAGCCGGTTCTGTATATGCAGCCGGGCAAGCATGCGTTCATGCCGGACCCGAAGCTGTTCGGGCTGCATGTGATGAAGGATAGCTGCTGCAACACCGACGCGGGCGGCGGGCTTTTGATCCCGCCGATGCTTGGGGACAGGATGACGACGTCGCCGGAGCAAAATGAGAGGATCCGCGCTTACATGAAAAAGCATTTTTCCTTCCAGCCGGCATGGGTGTTTGAGCCGGTCATGCCGCCTGAGGAAAGCGCCTACCTTTCCGCGGAGGAGCTGCTGGAGAGGATCCCGGCTTTGGTGGCGGAACAGCTGAGGATCATTGAGCGGGATGCCTATGAACAATAAGCTTGTGGTATTTACGGATATGGGCGACACCGTCATTGACGAGTCCTCCCAGGTGTACGGCGATGATCCGGCAACCGTTCTGCGGGCGGATTGCATCCCCGGCGCGAAGGAAACGCTGATCCGGCTGTACGGGGAAGGATATCCGATTGCCATGGTGGCGGACGGCAGGATCCAATCGTTTCGGAATTTGACGGCGCAGCACGGTCTGGACTTCCTGTTTTCGGCAAAGGTGATCTCCGAGGAACTCGGTGCGCGCAAGCCCGCGCGGATCATGTTTCAGACCGCGATGGAGCGGATGGGTCTGACGGAGGGCGACAAAAGGCGGGTCATCATGATCGGGAATAACCTGCAAAGGGACATCGTCGGCGCAAACCGGTTCGGCATCTGTTCCGTGCTGATGGCATGGTCGCCGCGATATTCCTATACCCCGCGGCAGCCGGAGGAACAGCCGGATTATATGGTTTCAGAGCCGACGGCGCTGCTTTCACTTGTCCGGCAACTCAATGCCGCCTTGTAAAAAAGATCGGAGCGTACAGTGACAGACAGCAGCGAAGACAGGATCAGGGTCATACCGGATCAGCTTTGGGAAACAAGGTCGTCTTCAAGGGATCGAATTTTGAAATCGTTACGCTCAAATGCAAACGATAAGAGCGTCGGGATCCGGCGCGCGTTTTTGTTCCCTTATCTGAAACGCTGCCGCCGTTCGGCCTGGGCGATCAGCCGCATTCGCGGCATCGCGTAATCCAACAGCGCGCGGAACGCTTCGCAGTAATAGTTGCGTACACCCAGCCCGTCGCGCACCCAATCGTTCCGGCATCCGCCGTTGCAGATGCTGCCGTAGCGGCAATCGGCGCAGGCGGCGGGCTTTTGCCGCCCCTCTTGGAGAAAGCGTTTTGCAGCATCGCTTGCGGCGAGTTCGGAAAACGAATGCGTTTTCAGGCTTCCCATGCACCAGTCGTCCAGCGCAAAGAAATCGCATGGATATACCGCGCCGTCCGCCTCGACCAGAAAATAGGAGCCGCAGCGCCCGCAGGTGGCGCAGGTGCTTGCGCCGTCGCCGAGCAGGATATGGATGTAGTCGTCAAACAGCCGGATGCTGTGATAACGGCCTGTTTCCCAATCCTGATACCAGCAGTCGAACAGCCGGCAGAGGAACTTCCCGTAGGCCGCGGGGGACAGCGACCAGGGGCGCGTGCCGCGCGGTTCACCCATGGGATCCATGCACGCTATGTATTGAATATACTCGAAACCGAGCGCCTTCAGCGTGCGGTATGTTTGCTCGGCGTGGCGGGCAGTTTGCGCGGTAACGACGCAGAGCGCGTTGACGTCTACCTTATGTTTCTGCAGCAGCCTGAGCCCGCGGACCGCGCGGTTCCATGTATCCTCATTGGACGCATCCGTGCGGTACAGATTGTGCAGCGATTTTTCTCCGTCGAGCGAAATGCCGACCAGAAACCCGTTCTCCTGAAAAAATGAGGCCCAGGCGTCGTCAAGAAGCGTTCCGTTCGTCTGGATCGCATATGAAACCGATACATCCTGCGGGCGCAGAGCCTGAACCCGGTCGACAAAGCGCCGGAAAAACGGCAATCCGGCGACGGTCGGCTCTCCGCCCTGAAACGCAAAGGAAACCCGCCCGCGAGGTTCGATCTGCGAAAAAGTGCGTTCCAAAAGAAGATCCGCGGTTTCGCCGGTCATGATTCCGCGGCTTTTTTCGCTGCGGTTGTTCGTTTCGTCCTCATAAAAGCAATAGCGGCAGCGGAGATTGCACAGACCGGACGCGGGCTTGATGAGAAAACTAAAATACCGCATCGGTGATGCGCCTCCTTGTCATTTGCGGACGAAAAAACAAAAACACCCGAAGCCTGCCGCGTTTTCAAACACCGGTCAAACCGTTCTGCTTTGATTTTGGCGTTTAATCTTCGGTATGCTGACGTCCATGCACTTGATGCTTCACATACCTCTTCATGGCTGCTTTTGTTATCTGAACACAAATCACCTTCCATGCTTTGCCATGATAACATACCGTTATCCATGTGACAAGCTGCCATGGACGGTTCTTCTTTCCGGCTCTGCCCATGTGAACGAGCTTGCAACCATAAGGACAGGCTCCGCCGCGCCGGGCACCGTCTTCAGCCATCTGAAAGCGGGCTGCTTTTACGCGAATCGGCGTTTTTTCGCTTTCGCCGCCCGCCGCCCAGAACCGCATGGCCTCTCGCCAACCATGATCGGTGAAATGGTCTTTCTCCCTCCGCCATTTGCCAGAGCAGATAGCTGACGAGGAAAGGAAAAAGTCCCTGGAGAACGTAGCTTGGCCGCTGCCATCTTCGAAAAGATGGATGTTCTACAAGGACAAATATATCCTAACACGACTAAGGGGGAATGTAAAGCGCTTCATGCATAAAACGTGAATTAATCCTGAAAAAACGATGCAATTCTGAGCTATCATGTGCCAACGGGTGAATGCTTGGGATCATCAAACAGTACAGAAAAAGGTGATAATTTCTCGAAAATGGCATGGTTTTGTCACTCCCTTTTATCATGAAAATCCCTTATACTATATCTGCAAGATCAACCCGACCGACAGGCTGCCACGGAAAGGAGGCAAGGTAGCTAACGCTCGTTGACTGGAGAAGTAAGACAGCCGTCTGTAAGAAATAGCTTGGCCGCTGCCATCCTCAAAGGGATGGATGTTCTGCAGAAGGAAGTGCAGACAAAAAATGCACACCCACTTCTCCTTCGATTCATTTAGAAACGGAGGATTTTATCATGAAAACAATGGTTTACAATGTTCTTAAGAACTACAACAGCATAGCCGCCGAAGCAGCTTATGCAGGCCGCTTTTCGTCAGTGCAGCAAGAAGGATACTCAGACAACGAAAGCAATTTGCTGTTGCAACGCATGGCCATGGTACAAAGCTGGTTGCAGCTTCTTAGCGCAGACGAACGTTTCGTCATTCAGAAGCATCTAATTGAAGGCATTGACTGGGCAAGAATCAATTACCTGTATGCTGAATACTGGGGGAATCAGTTTGCCCGGTGTGAAAAAACGTTGTCCAGCTATCAGGCAAATGGCTTAGCGAAAATCGAAGCGTTCTGCAGCAAACACCGTATTGCCGTAACGCGTCTGTTTGAGACGTATGGGAACAGGGAAGATGAAAACCTCCCCAAAATCATACGATGAGGGGGGGACGCAGAATGTACATCAATGTAGGTGAGAATCGGTGTGGACAATTGCGAAAGAGCCCTTCTGTCAACGCAAAGGTCGTTGCTAACATTCCACACGGTACTTTTGTTCAAACAGAGCATTTCGACTATCTGTGGCGCAGAATCATGTATCAGGGAGTTTACGGATATATGCCTGCTCAGTCGCTTTCAGCATATGATCCTTCTCCCATTCTCTGGCAGCAAAGATATGGGGCCAAGACCGATTCCATATTGCTGTGTACCAGCACCTCAGAACAGATCGTCCGATTCAAGACGGACTTATCAAATTTCTTTGCGCCCTACCAACACCAGTTGGATGGTACAGATCGTTTTGATCCGGCGACTGAAGATGCCGTTTTGAGATTTCAACTCATTTACCGCCTGAGCATTGATGGGATTGCCGGCCCCGAAACCAAGGCTGCCCTGATGGCTTATTTACCTAACCGTTATCGTTAATTCCATCACTCATCCCCTGAAAAGACCTGCAAAAGTGGGTCTTTTTTTTATGAAAGATACGAAATTGCGAAAGTTACATGGACGTTACGAGGTATTTACATTCTGTTTTTTTCTGATTCCTCCTATGATAGAGCCAAGCCAGAAGGTACCTGGCGAACCATCAGGACAAAAGAAAGGACGTGATTCCAATGATTTACTGATTGTGTGATTGTAGCATCCCACAGCTTGGCCGCTGCCATCCTCAAAGGGATGGATGTTCCGAGGATGCCAATCACAACTGAAAAGCCTCTTGTTACTCAATCGACCTGCACAAAACGACCTGTGCGCAGGCTGTGTTCAGCGCACGAAAAAACAAACAAAAAAACGAAAGAAAAGGAGAAATCAAAATGAAATACATGAAAAAACTTATCGCTCTGGCTTTGGTGGCCATGACTGTCCTGGCTGTTGCCATTCCTGCGATGGCTGCAACCGATATGTATGTCAACGTTACTCCCAATGTGAATTTCCGTAAGACTGCTAGCATGAGTGGAGAGCTCATCATGCGCATCAACTACCGAGAGAGAGTGAGTGTTAATTATACCACTACAGCCGGTGGTTATAGCTGGGCTAATGCTACTTATGGCGGACGTACGGGTTTTATCCGTTTGGATATGCTAAGCTACACTCAGCCTAGCGCGCTAACAGGACACCCACAGACCAAGAGTGAGGCATTCGGAACCTCCTTGCTTCAGCAGAGCAGCATCAGGAAATACGAAGTTGTGAACCTTCAAAAGTGCCTAATCCGTGAGAATTTACTTCCGAAAGGAGCGGATGATGGCGTCTTTGGTCAACAAACTTTCAATGCTGTGTGGGGATTTCAGTCAAAATATAAGTACGAACTTGGCTATCCTAATGTTAATCCCATAGATGGCAAGGTCGGTGACATGACCAAAACGGTGCTTTGGAACAAACACAGCACCTATCTCATGAACAACGGGGTTCTTAGTCTCTGATTAACCCAGCAACATAGTAAGGGGCCGCTACACTTTTTACAGTATAGTGGCCCCATTTTTGCTATCACTTCGATCTTATTACGAAGGAGAATAATGTGAAAGTATCTTAGTAATTGTAGTCGATTGGATGATAATCAGCAGTTAACACAAACGCATCTTTGACGGAACCAGTGACAGCATCTATTATAACTCGGTACATTTCATCATTGCCCGCTCCTTGTTCCGAAAACACAATCGAAAATGTAAACTTCCAGATAGGTTCTTCGGGGTTTGTAATATCAAAGAAAGTGCTGACTTGACGTTCACTTAACGTTTCTTTCTTTCCTCCAAGCGCAACTACTTCAGCCCTTGCCTTCAGCAGTGCATCGACCTCTGTTACATGCGAAGGATCTGGTAATCCATACACATATCTTGATGCTTCGTACGCTACAGAACCCTCGCCATGAAAGTATGGATGTGAACTGACATAGTCATCAACGATTGGTTTCCAGACCCGGCTAAATTCCGCTTTTTCTTCCAAGGTCCACGGAAAGAAGAACTCTACTTTCTCAGATGGATAGGCATCCCGAAATCCAATCTCATACTCAAACATATACAAGTCTGACCGTTTCGTTATTGAAAACTCTTCATCTGCCTCGGCTATAGTGATGGGTTTGGCATCGTAGCCAAGCAAAGCTTTGTACCGCAGTTGATTGGCATGATAGTATTCAATAATCCACACCGGCTCTAAGCCATCGTTGAATTGCTCCGAGCGAACGAATTGTGCCTTTGGAGTCAATGCCTTCGCATCAGCTTCCGATAGTCCCAGCACCTCCGTCAGCAAACCAAGGCCACCGTCTAACGCTTGTTCCAAGGTTGCGTCATGCACCTTCGGTGCAATCGACCGAGCATCCTTCATCATATCCTGATCCGTGAGAACCATATTAGGGCATGTTCACACTAATGCATCAACGATCATGGCAAACAAGATGAAACCAGCAAAGACGAAGTCGAGCTTGTCGTAACGAGTGAAAACCCGCCGGAAGCGTTTGATTCTTCGGAAGAAACGTTCAATCTCATTCCGCCGTTTGTAGAGTTCCTCGTCATATTCCCAGGGGCCAATGCGGTTCTTCTTCGGCGGAACGACAGCATTGTATCCAAGTTCTTTCGCCGTGCTTCGCATATGATCCCCCTCGTATGCACGATCCATAAGGAGCGATTGCTCACAATCGCAGGCTGGGGTAAAGAACAACAACTTCATTCCTTCCGGCGAATCGTGTCTTGCCCCGCTGGAGAGTGAAAAGCTGACAGCCGATCGGTCAGATGCGGTAACCATATGAATTTTCGTGGTAAGTCCGCCCCGGGATTTTCCAATTGCTTGCTTCCCCCTTTTTTTAACGCACCAGTTCCGTCAGGGTGAACCTTGACTGTCGTGCTGTCAAGGCACACAACTTCCACGTTGATTTGGATGATTCCTTCTGTTTGCAAGGCGGCAAATACCCTGCTGAGAACACCGTTCTTGCTCCATCTGTTCATGCGAACATAGATTGTATGCCAATTCCCATAGGTTTCCGGCAACGCCCTCCACTTGCAGCCGTTTTCCGTGACATACAGGATCGCATTGATCAGCTGGAGATTCGTCATGCTGACGTTGCCCCGTTGAGTTGGAAGATACTTCGCTATCTTCTCATACTGCTTTTGCGTGATCTGCATGACTCTATTGTACAGAGTTTTTTGATATCGTCAATAGCGTGAACACGCTCTAGTCTCATCCATTCCGAGCGATACATACTGGATTGTTCGCTACGGTACTGTTGACCATAGACTTACAAACTCGTGGAAAGCAGGATGTCAAGAACTGCAGGAGGATCTAAATGCCGAACTTGGGCTTTCGCTCATTGAGGACGGGATATGTGGAACGCAAACTGTTAACGCCATTCGTACGTTCCAAGGGCAGAACAACTTGTCTGTCGATGGCGTTGCTGGAAATCGCACCAAAGAATATCTCTACAAACTTCGCTAATACACTTAAGTATTAAGTGGCTGGGGGTAACCATAGGTTACCCCCGGTTCGTATGTCGTTCAGATTATCCAATGCTGGGAGGAATATTCTCTGTCCAATTCTTATCGACAGAATCTAACACATCCCACCGAACCATCATCATCCACCACTTGCCGTATTGGCCATTCAAACGCCGTTCCGATTTTATCTCTCCAGTTATTGAATCCACTTCTACACCCCATGACTCCGAGTCAACAAATATGGACACTTTCCATATGGGATTTGGCTGGTCGCCGATGAAATATCCATGCCCCTTCCTGTAATCCTTAAGCAATAAATATTTAGCTGCCAATTCGAAGGCTTGTTCCTTGCTGATGGCATTTGGGGGAATATCCGGGTAGGCTGTTTGAGTAAGACACAGATATTCCCTGGAGTTTGTGTCGGAAGCCATCATAGCGGCATTCCGAAATGACCTCAACAATTCTTCTGGCCATGTATGCATGCTGGGATAAATGCGATTGTAAATATCACGTATCTCAAGAACAGTTTCATTCCCCTGCAAGCCTTTTCGTACCCACTCATTAAATACGGTCATATCATTTCGCAGGTATATCCAGTATTCCGCGCCTTTTAGATATTTAGGCTGAAAGTCGACAACCCAGTATAGGCCGGGATAATCACCGTCCACATCACCGTTGATATATTGCACTCCAATCTGATATTTCTGCGGATCGTCCAGTGGAGCATCATTATCATATTTTTCCCTGATGCAGTCCTTTGCTGCTTGGATAATGGGAAGTTTCGCATCTTCGCCACCTATCGAAATTTCCTTATCTGCCTGTTCAAACAATCCCATGGCTACAGTAACGTCGGAAAACCATTTCTGCTGTTCTAAGCTCCATGTTTGAGGTTGTTGTCCAAAGTCTGCCTTCGCCAGCTCCATGAGCAGTTCCCATTTGAAGTAACCTTCTCCTTGATTCAAAGCGTTTTGTATCTTGTCTTTCGCTTCATTGGATAATTGTATTCCGTTTTCCTCAGCCAGTTCCAATATTTTGTTGGTATCTTTCATTGTAAGAGATTCGTCGGTTGATTGGCTGGCCATCGGAACAACTTGCTGTTCTACCAGATCACGCATTGAAAGCAACGCAGCCGCCAAAGCCCCCAATGAGATAATAATCAAGACAGCTGTCAACACTATCACAATAGATAGTTTCTTTTTCACTTTTTTCCCCCCCTTTGCCTGTGCCAGCAGCATGCCGGCTTCCGTGTCGCTTACATGCAGGCTGGAAAGAGCGGTGTTCAGGGCTTGCTGAATTTCGTTATTTTTCATCTTCTTCCCCTCCTGTCATTGAAATTCGTAAGCGCTCCTGCGCCTGTTTCAAGCGGTGATGAACGGTGGAAGGCGCCACGTTCAACACTTCCGCCACTTCCCTGAGCGTCAGTTCCTGGTAGTAATGCATGATGACGACCTGCTTCAGCTTTTCCGGCAAACGCATCACATCCATGGTCAGCGAAACGTCCTTGCCTTCCACCGATATATAGCGGGCGGGCAGGTCCTCCAGGGATTTTTGCAGATCGACTTTGCGGAACCATTTTGCCCTCCGATAATCCCGGCAGACGTTGATGGCAATGCGCATCAGCCAGGTTTTTTCGCTGGCCCCGTTTCGCTTCTCAAACTGTTCCATCGCCCTCCACGCCTTCAGGAAGGTATCCTGCATGGCGTCCTCGGCGTCCTGAACGTTCATCAGATACACAAAACAGGTGCGAAGGATGGCGTCGCCATAGGTTTTGACCCATTGCATAAAGCGCTGTTCTTTGACCGTTTCTGCAGCAACGGTGTAGCTCATCCAATCACCTCCTCACCATTATAGACGGGATTTTTGCATGGTTTGTTCGACGCTGTCGCAAGAAAATTTCATGAACAAAAAATACCGCCGCACAGGAAGGCCGAATGCATTTCTAATCCCCCCTTAATTTTAACGCTGCACGCCTGTGGTATACTCTGCTCTGAATCACAGAAGGGAGAGGGCTATGGACTATTCCATTCAAACGAAGGGGCTCACCAAACGCTACGGCGGGCGCTGCGCGGTGGAAAACATCGGCATGCGCGTGCCGGAAGGCTCCATATACGGCCTGATCGGACGCAACGGCGCGGGCAAAACGACGCTGATGAAGATGATCACCACGCTGATAAGGCCCACCGGCGGCACCGTAACGGTTAAAGAGGGCAGCCGCATCGGCGCACTGATCGAAGCGCCCGCGCTGTATTTGGACTGCACGGTGCGCGACAACCTGATCTATAAGGCGATGGCCATGGGGCTTCCGTTTACGGAGGCCGACCGGCTGATCGCGCTGGTGGAATTGCAGAAGGCGGCCAAAAAGAAAGCGAAGCAGCTTTCCCTCGGCATGAAGCAGCGGCTGGGCATCGCGCTGGCGCTGATGGGCAGCCCCGACATCCTGCTATTGGACGAACCCATCAACGGCATGGACCCGCAGGGCATCGCCTTTGTGCGCGAGATGCTGCTTGCCTTAAACAGGCAGCAGGGCACCACCATCCTCCTGTCCAGCCATGTGCTGGACGAGCTGGGCAAGCTGGCCACCGACGTCGGCATCATCAGGGACGGGCATTTAACAGAGGAAGCGTCGATGGAGGAGCTGAAGAACCGCAGCCGGCCGACGCTGCTGATCCGCTCCGAGGAAAAAGAGCGCGTCCTGTCGCTTTTGCGGGACACGCTGCACATTGCGGCCGCCGAAACGGATAACGGGCTCATCGTGCGCGAGGGGGCCGAACGGCATCCCGCCATCAGCCGCCTGCTGTTTGACGAGCGCGTCTATGTGGAGGAGTTTGCCGTAACGCGGCAGACGCTGGAAGAATACTTTATCACGCACACGGGAGGCAGCGGCATTGCGTAATATGTTTGTATCCGATCTGAGGCGGCTGTTCCGCATGCGCGCCCTCTACCTGTCGCTGGCGGCGCTGGCCGCCGTGATCCTGCTGCTGGCCTACGGCGTATGGGTGAACACCCAGAAGGATATACCGGCGCTGATCAGCATGGCCGAGGAAGAAACGGGGCAGGATCTGAAGGGCGTGGAGGGCACGGCCCGCGCCATGACCGCCATGGGCATGAGCCCGCAAATGATGCTGCGCCGGCAGATGATCACAAGGCGCCTCCTCACCGCCCCCTTCAAAGGGCGGCTGCCGCACCTTTTGTTAAGCGTGCTCGCTGCCCTTCTGATCGGCAAAGACATCCAGTCGGGCTACATCAAAAACCTGATCACCCTCAAGGGGTTCCGGCGGAACTGGTTCTGGTCGAAGCTGGCGGTGGCGGCGCTGGCCGCCCTGATGCTGTACGCGTCACTGTTTCCGCTGGCCTTGCTTGGCACATGGGTGCTGGGCAACCCCGTAAGCCTGGACATAGCCGAGACGATGGCGCCGCTTGCAGGCAATTTCCTTGCTTCCCTCGCGCTGATTGTGCTGATGATGCTGGTGCTGATGCTGCTGCAAAACAAAACGGCGGCGCTGGTGATCGGGGTCGTGCTTTCGGGCGGCATCCTGACGCTGGTGTATAAGCTGATCGACCTTGCGGGCATTCTGCCCTTTAAACTGTCGGGCACGCTGCTGATGGAGCAGGTGCTGATGCTTGACGAAACGGGCGTCACATCGCGGTTCCTGTGGACGGCGTGCGGCATCCTGTTTGCCGGCCTGATCGGCAGCCGCCTGCTGCTGGAAAAACGCGATCTGCGGGTGTAATCTGTCCATTTGTGTAAAAAGATTGTACAAATCCGGCCCTATCGTTTATAATGATGTTATCAATGCGGAGGAGGCAAGTGGATTTGTACAAACTTCTATTGGTGACTGACCGGCAGGACGTCAGGCAGGCCTTTGAATCCATCACCAATTGGGGACAGATGATGTTCCGCCCCGTTACCATCATTTCTTCGGTGGAGGAGGCGCTGGAATACCTGCGCTGCAATTCGGTGGACGCCCTCGGCTACTGCCTTGCCGGCGATGATGTGGCTGCCATGCGCCGGTATGTGGCCGACCATCCCAGCCTCCCCGTGTTCCAAAGCCATGCCGACGCCGCCCTGCTGGCGGAAGAGATGCAGCGCACGCGCCGTTTCCTCGACCGGATGCACATGGACGATTCGGACGAGTTTTTCGAAGAAAAAGTCGTGCTGCAGATGCTGCGTGACGAACTGATGAACCAGCTGCTGTCGGGCGAAATTGCCACCAAAGAGGAGCTGCTCAGCCGCGTCAAGCTGGTGCGCGCCGACGCCTCGGTGGTGCTGCCCTGCTACCTGTACGATTTTGACCTGCCGCAGGGCGAAGTGTACCTGGCCGACCGCTGGCATTACGGGCGCGAACGGCTGCAGAGCGCGCTGCGCAACAACTTCTTCAGCCGCTTTGTGGACGGCATCTATTACGATGTGGCGGTGCTGACGCCGCGGCATATCCGCGTGTTCGCCTGCCCGCGCATGGATTCCGAGCTGTCCGAAAAGGAAGCCGCGCAGATGGTCGGGAATCACGTGGAAAGGGTAGTGGCCGATATCAAGAACTACCTTGATCTCGACCTTGATCTGGAGCAGGTGACACCGCTTCACAATATATTCGACCTTATTTCTCAAGAATAAGCAAAGGAGAATCGCCATGGGAATTTTGGATAAACTGAAGGGCCAGCTGATCGACGTGATCGAATGGACCGATCCTTCCGCGACGCTGATGGTCAAGCGCTTTGAAGGCGGCGACCGCGAAATCATGATGGGCGCGCAGCTCACCGTGCGCGAGAGCCAGGTGGCAATCTTCGTCAACGAAGGCCGCATCGCCGACGTGTACCAGCCGGGCAGGTACGAGCTGTCCACCCAGAACATGCCCATCATGACGGCGCTGAAAAGCTGGAAGTATGGCTTCAACTCCCCCTTTAAGAGCGAAGTCTACTTTATCAATACCCGCCAGTTCTTAGACCTCAAGTGGGGCACCTCCAACCCCGTCATGATGCGCGACCGCGATTTCGGCATGATCCGCCTGCGCGCGTTCGGCATCTACTCCTTCCGCGTGCAGGACCCGGTGACCTTCCTCAAGGAGGTATTCGGCACCAACGCCTACTACGATGTGTCCGAGGTGGAGGGGCAGATCAAGCGCACCATCGTGTCGTCCCTGTCCGACGTGCTGGCGCAGAGCAACATCCCCGCGCTGGACCTTGCCGCCAACTATGACGAGCTGAGCGCGCAGGCGCTGAACATCATAGGCCCGCGCATCGCGCCGCTGGGCCTTAAGCTTGAAAGCTTCGTCATCGAAAACGTGTCCCTGCCGCAGGAAGTCGAGCAGGCGATGGATCGCCGCACCTCCATGGGCGTGGTGGGCGATATGCAAAAGTACACCCAGTTCCAGGCCGCCGAAGCGCTGCGCGACTCGGCCAAGAACGAGGGCGGCATGGGCGGCATGGGCGCGGGCATGGCGGCGGCCATGGCCATGGGCAATATGATGAACAACGCCATAAACCAGCAGAACCAGCCGGGCCAGCAGCCCGCGGCGCCCGCCGCGCAGGCCTTCTGCCCGGCCTGCGGCGCGGGCGTCCCGGCCGGGGCCAAATTCTGCCCCGAGTGCGGGGCGAAGCAGGGCAAGGCCGTCTGCGCGGCCTGCGGCGCGGCGCTGAATGCCGGGGCCAAATTCTGCCCCGAGTGCGGCGCGAAGCAGTAACAAGCAAGCCGACAAAGGGGCTGTGCTGCACACAGCCCCTTTTCTTTAAGGAGACAGACCGATGAGCGAGCAATGCCCCCTTGTCCCCCTGTTTGAGTTTGACGATGATGTAAGCCTCATCACCGCCGCCCCCAAGGAAGAGCTGATGCGCGACTTAAACGGCGCGGATACCTGCATCATGACCTACATGCCCCGGCTGGAGGGCACCGACGCCGCCAAAGAGCTGGATCCGCTGTACCGGTTTATCGGCGGCGGCGCCAACCTGATGCAGTATATGTATAAGGATGCGCTGGTCGTCGCCAACCTGCCCGCCGGCGCGTCCATGGGCGCGGCGCTGATGGAGGAAATGATCTCCCTCGGCGTATCGCGCTTTATCTGCTGCGGTTCCGCCGGGCTGATCGACAGCAGCTTCGACCCCAAGAAGCTGCTGGTGGTTACCGACGCCCTGCGCGACGAGGGCACCAGCTACCACTACCTGCCCGCCGGGGAAGAAGCCTACACCAGCCCGCTGCTGAGGGAAGAATTAAAGGCCGCGCTTACGCAGCACGGCATCGCCTATGCCGAGGGCCGCGTGTGGACCACCGACGCCATCTACCGCGAAACGCCCGGCCGCGTCGAGCGCCGCCGCAATCAGGGGTGCGTCGCGGTGGATATGGCCACCAGCGCGCTGTGCGCCGTTTCCCAGTTCCGCGGCGTTGAATTTGTGCAGATGCTGTATTTCAGCAACCACCTGTTCTCCGACGTGTGGAGCGGGTACGCCAAAAACTATATCGATCTCAGGCTCAACGCCCTGCATATGCTGCTAAAGGTAGGCGGGGAGCTGGTGGGGGTGTAAGCCTGCGCCCCAAATCAGCTACACCATCTCTTCTGAATCCCATTCTCTGGATGCCTTCCGAATTTCCATGCAGCAGTTTGGGCGCATGGACACCACCCTGAATCCACTTGCGCGCATATGGCCAATCTTGATAAACGTTGCTAATACCGAAGTCATACCGCCCAATCCGATTGGGCCTATATTTCGCGCATTGACTGCTTCGGTTATCCTTTTCTCGATTTCATTCTGTACATCATAGCGGCCATCTTTCATAGCTTCCAGAGATAAGGAAGTAGCTTCTGCTGCCGTACGTCCTATGCCGAAGGATAACGTTACTGGCTGACACCCAAGAGACGCCACCTGCGGAACTGCCCACTCAATCATTTCTTCAATAACATGATCCAATGAATGCATATGAAATATTGGCTGGGTTCTGCTTCGAATTTCTGGACCGCCGCCCAACATCAAAACGGTAAACCTAATTTTGCTGCCCGATACACGGCGAATTTGAGTCGGAGCTGGTTTAAGCATGCCTGGCTCGTTATAAAGGCCTTTGCTTTGCGATATCCTCTCCATCTCATTTCCTTTGACGCCCATCGGTCTGGCAGGGAGATCGTTCAGCCCCTTGCGGATTCCTTCTTCCATAGCGGACAAAAAGCCCGCTGGAAGAAAAGCATCATCTCCAATTTCCAAAAAAGGATGGGGAGTTCCCGTATCATCGCATAATGCCGAATGATTTTTTTCTGCTGCTTCAGCGTTGCTGAGAAAATTCTGCATCGCCCATCGGGCGATGGGAGTACTTTCTTTTTCGCAGGCTGTTTTCCAGCAAGAAAGCTGATCTTCTCTCCAATGCGAACTGGCCTCAACTACAGCCGCGGCTATATCCTGTTTGATTCTCTCTAAATTGCCCATCGTGTTCCCTCTCATGATTTCGAAAATATTGTTTCTCCATTTGCAACGGCTACGATTGCCGGAAAATTCCTTACTTTGATTTCATAAAACGCTTCCATTCCATATTCTGGATGCACCAGCGCGCGACAGGAATACATACATGCGGTCAGAAGTGCCGCAACAGGTGGCGTAATCAGAAAAAAAGCGTGATTTTCCGCTAAACCTTTGATGGTTTGAGGACTGATAAGCCCCTTCCCCAAATGAAATCTTACACCTTTTCTCGAAAGCGGAAGAATGGAGCCTTCAATCTCCGGTTTGCTTGTTGTAGTGGGCGCAATCCCCGCACAGCTGACAGCAGTATGAAAAATAACGGCGCCCTCAAGGTCAATGCCTTCTTCTTTCAGCCCTCCTTCTTCCGCCATCTTCACAATATGCGGCAGTACGGCGTCACGCCCACAATAGATCGTCCCGTTTAATTCTATCAAATCCCCGGCACTAAGGTCTAATTTCTCTCCTCTATAAGGAGCATCGATCTTTTTCACTGAATCATCTCCAAACTTTGATTTTCATCCTTCTTTGTATAGTCTTTTCCTTTATTGTTTTATCTCACGTTCGATTGTTTTTTTCTTCATTCGGTAATTACGGATAAAAGGCATACAAAAGCTGATGATGCTGAGAATCAAGATGGCAAGACATATGGGCTTTTTAAAGAAAACCGTCCAGTCTCCTCTGGAGATGATCAATTGTTTGCGAAATCCCTTTTCCGTTATCGGACCTAGCACAAGCCCCAATATAAACGTAGCAATCGAGTACCCGTAATGCTCCATGGCAAGGCCAAGCAAACTGAACACCAGCATGATGGCTACCTCCCGTACATTGCCCTTTAAGGTATAAGACCCAACGATACCTAAAACCAGCATCATGGTACCCACAATACTATATTCAAGCGTTGAAACCTTTGCAAATTGTCGTGAGAGTATTTTCCCAATTACATAAAGCAGCAGGGATGAAAAAACAACGGCCCAAAGCAGTGAAAACAATAGATCCGGCTGATTACGAATCAGCGTTGGCCCTGCCACCAATCCGTGCATGGTAAATGCTGACAGCATAATAGCTGTTACGGTTCCTCCCGGAATGCCCAAACAAATAGTCGGAACAAGCGATCCACCGACTGCAGCATTATTGGCCGCTTCACTGGCTACAATGCCAAGTTCCTCGCCTTGCCCGAAAGTTTCCGGATGCTTGGAGGAGCGCACAGCTTCGCCATAGCTGATAAAAGATGCGATTGAACCGCCGGCGGCGGGAATAATGCCAACGATCGTGCCGATCACAGAGGATTTTAAATAAGTCAGCCAATGTTTAAGGATCTGTTTAGGCCCGATGATCTCCATATTGCCATTGGCAACTTCTGCTTTTTCTGCGTGTACGCCAGGCTTTTTCAGCACATTTCGGTAGACTTCCGCAAAAGCATAGGCGCCGATCATCACGGGCACAAAGTCAATACCGTCTGCCAGCCACGTTGATCCGAAGGTAAAACGGTCCGCTCCCGACATGTAATCCAGCCCAATCGTCGAGATTAAAACGCCAAAGCATCCTGAAATGAGCGCTTTTCGCCAGTTTTTTGAGGACATACTGGCCGTACATGACAGCCCAAGTAAACCTAATGCAAAAAACTCTCCACTTTGGAACTTCATAGCTACTTGTGACAGCAGCGGCGCAAAAATCACCATTGCAATGCCGGAAATGATGCCTCCAACCGCAGATGCGGCAATCGCCAATCCCAACGCTTTGCCTGCCTGCCCTTTCTGAGCCATTGGATAACCGTCAAAAACGGTTACAACAGCCGATGGCGTCCCGGGCGTTCGAAGCAAGATGGCGGAGATTGATCCTCCGCACATTCCACCAACATACACTGCAACCAGCACGATGATGCTCTGCACGGCTCCCATGGAATATGTAAACGGCATGATAAGAATAACGGCCAGCGACGCAGAAATGCCAGGCAAGGCACCGGCCAGCATACCCCATGCCGTTCCAAGCACCAGAAACATGATGGTCTGCAAATTCGCGAAATTTAATAATCCTTCTAACATAGTTTTCTCCTGTCAATATAAGTAAAAACTCAAGGTTTTAAATACGTTCATTCCACGCGGCAATGAAATGCCAAAGAAACGGCCAAATATGATTACCAGTACCAGCGTAGAAAGCACGGCAAACAGAATATTAAAACCTTGTTTCTTGGATTGCAGCAAATTCATCGAAATGATTGCATATACGATTGTCAATACAGTAAAGCCTACGATTCTAATCAGAAGAATATATGCAATGGTCATACAGACAATCATCGCAAGTTTCATTATCCCTGATGGATAAAGTTCGGGCTTTTTTTCGATTTCGCCTCCTTTTCTCGACTGATCAATCATTTCCCAAATAAGCAGAAATAGCCCCACTGAAGCAAATACAACAGGGAAACCGCCCGCTTCCACAATATCTGTGGGCCGAGAAAGACGTGGTATCTGCGTGCCCCCAATCATAAAAGCCACAAACAACAGTGCTAAAAATCCGTTGAAAACCATTTCTATCATGAAATTGCCGCCCCCTCTATGCCCCTTTACGCGTACCATGTCAAAGCTTTCGTCAGTTTCAAGTGTTTTATCTGTCAAAGCCCCGGATGCAGAAGCAGTCGGGGCTTTGAACAGGCGGTAAGAGATTTATCGCTATTTGCCGCTATACTTTGCAACCACTTCGGCATATTTAGCAGTTTCATCATCGATCAGCATCTGAAACGCTTCAGTATCCCGATAGGCGTCAACAAGATTGGCATTATCCTTTTCCAATATAGCTTTGAATTCAGGAGAATCATAGATCTCTTTTGCCGCTTGCCTCAGCGTTGCTACGATAGGTTCAGGCGTCCCTTCCCTCACAACAATTCCGCGCCAAGAGCCGGTGGTAAAGTTGATGCCAAGTTCAACTGTCGTGGGGACATCGTCAAGCCCGGCTGCCGGAATACGGTTTTCGTTGATAACAGCCATTGGCAGGATTTCGCTATATTGCGACATTTGCGTAAAGGATGACAGCTTATCAATGTACAAGTCTACTTCGCCACCCAAAAAGGCGGCCTTATATTCGCCATACCCATCATACGGTACATAGGTCAGCGTGACTCCGATATGCTCTGCCAGCTGTAACGCTTCGTACTCATCCAAGCTACCGGCTGAAGATCCGCCTGTGGTAACATAACCAGGGTTCTCCTTTGCATACTTGATGAAACCTTCCCAATCCGTAAAATTAGGATTGCTGCTCAACACAGACACAACAAAAACGTCCTGTTCCATCAAAGCAATCGGCTGAAACTTTGAACGGAAATCATACAGTCCCTTTGCTTCAGCGATCGTAATGGAAGGGGTGATCAGGCACAATGTATAGCCATCAGCCTCTTGATCCTCTGCATACGTTACCCCGGTCACACTGCCCGCGCCAGGCTTATTAACTGTATTGATATTTACACCGAGTTTGGCGCTTAACAGTTCTGCAAAGCTTCTTGCAAATATATCGGCCGAGCCGCCAGCGCCAAATGGAACAACAAGCTCAATCGTCCTTGAAGGATACTGCTGTTCGGCAGAGCCTACACTGTTCATTAGCATCATCACCATCAACAGACCAATAAATCCCGAAAAAACCTTTCTCATTTGTTTCTCCCTTTCTTTTATGCTATTTTAAAGTCCCCAGCCTTCAAGTACTTTTTCCCAAGCGCGAGGAACGTTTCCTCCAAAACGTTTCTTGATGGGTGTTTCTTCAAGCCAAGCCAGTTTTTGGCGTGTTGCTTCTGCCATAGTATAAGGAAGATTCTCACTTTTCAAGAAGTCCACAACATTTTGCATTTCATGCTCTCTGCGCGCTGCATGAATGATGGCACCAGAAACGTACCCATCAATGATATTCTGAAATTTGGGTCCAAAGGTATCCAAAAAAGAATCGACAATTGTCTTCTCTACGCCAAAATGCTGTGCTGCTTGCAAGGATTCTATCAGCAGACAACTAAGGCCTTTTGCAGTGATCGACCGGATGAACTTGATGGATGTCGCTGTTCCCGGTTCTCCTTCTATGACTTCCATATTCATATGATACGGCTTCATCGTCTCCTTCAGTTTGGCGGCGCCTTTACCGCTTAGCAGCATTGATACTTTATGCTTATCTTTAAGTAATGCTCCCATCATCGCCGCATCCACAAAACTTGCCCCTCGGGTTTCAACAAGTTCGGCAATTTTTTTCTTTTCGGAAGGCGTTGCTGTCGAAACGTCTGCAAAAATCAATCCTTCATGAATGCCGTTCACCGCAGCGGCGGCGGCGTCAACCGCGTAATTCGATTGAGCTGCTGAAAACACAATATCAGCAGATCTGCATACCTCTGAGGCCGAAGCCTTTTTTTGGCCTTCACACGCCTTTATTCTTTCTGCGATTTGCGTTCTGAAACGTTCATCATCCTGCATAACATCATAGCAGACGATGTGTTGGATCCCTTCCTCATGAAGCCCCTCCGCAATAGAAGAAGCCGCCTCCCCAAAGCCAATAAACCCTATTATCATTGTCTCTCTATCTCCAAACTATGTTCAGCAGTGTTCACAGGCTTATACCCAATGCTTCCAGTTGCTCGTCGACCCATGCAGGGGATAGATTGCACAGTTCTTTCCCTTCGGATTTCGTCTTGTCATATGCGTCCATTGTTTTGCGACGTTCTATTTCATACACACTCTTTTTCTCGGCGGCAGCTAAGGCATCTTCAATCTTATCAGCGGGCACGACGGTCACTCCGTCCCCGTCGGCCACTACCAAGTCTCCGGGATTAACTTTAACGCCGCCACATTCAATAGGACAATTTACTCTGCCGGGATTCTTCTTGCCAGGTCCCCTCTGCATAAATCCCCGGCTGTAAACAGGATATCCCATTTCGACGATTTCTTCACGATCTCTCATATACCCATCAATAATCATTCCCACTGCGCCCATGGAACGTGCTTGTCTTGCAATTAAGTCTCCAAAATATGCTTTTCCCGCATAACCCTTTCCGTCTATGACCATTACATAGCCATCTTGTAACAGCTTCATGGCAAGGTGAATGGGGAGATTATCGCCGTTCTCCGTTTCAAGAGTAAATGCTGTCCCAACGACCTTCATACTGATATCTACCGGATTGATTCCAGCATCCATCGCGCCATCATTTACTACATCAAGTGTCTTCATTCCATCAGCAAGCAGTGCCGCGCCCAAATTCTTGGCCCTTTCAATAACATCTGCAGGCAGTAAAGCAGCCGGTTTATTGATCTTCGTCTCCATTGATTTTCCTTCCCCTTTTCTTATGAAATAATGGATCCATACGCAGTTTGTATTCCATTGTTGAACACTAATATAGCCGCTTCAATAAAATATGTAAATATTGTATTTAATTGTATTTTCGACAACTTTTTTATTGTAATAATAATAACCATATGAGATAATTGTCGAAGAGACCCAAAGTCAGGTGCTTTTCGTATATGCGTCATACACTTGGGAGGTAGGAATAATGAATATGACAGATATCCAATATTTCATGAAAGTGGTCGAACTTATGAGCTTTTCCAAAGCGGCTGAGGCACTGTACGTGTCACAGCAAGCTGTAAGCCTGCATATCAAACATTTAGAAACCACCTACGATACCCAGCTTTTTGAACGACACCCCTCTCTGCGGTTGACATCTGGTGGTCAGCAGTTATTAGAAGCTGCGAAAGACATTATTGAGCGTGAGGAGCGGCTTCTGCATCAACTAACAGCCTCGCAGGAAAACTATGAAGGAGAAATATCCATAGGTCTTCCTCCAAATCGATCAACTGCCTTTGTGAACGAGTTTATTCCAGAGTTTTGCAGCATTTATCCCAAAATGAGCTTACGTCTGGATGAAAAAACATCATCAAACTTATCTTCAGCAGTCAAAGCGAATGAAATAGATCTTGCATTGCCGCTGCTCTCTGAAGAATCGTCAACGCTCGATTCATCTGTGTTTATTAGCTTACCGTTAGAAACAGAAAGTTTATATTTAATTATTTCAGATGATTTATTGCAACAGCAATTTCCACATGACTATCCTTTTTGCAAGCGGTCTTTTCTTTCAGGCATTTCTCTACATGATTTTTCGAATCTACCAATGTTTCTGCATCCCTCAAATAGCCACTTGCATGAAGCCATAGTCGACAGATTAATAGCTAATGGTACCGTACCCTTTATCCGCATCCGAACCACACTTACATCTTCCTTGGTTCAATTATGTGCAAGAGGATACGGTATATTCTTTAGCTCGCCGATGTTATTGAAGCATTTATATACGTCCAACAAGGAATGTTTCGAGGCCTTAAACATATTCCCGGTAAAAGAGTTCCAGAATAATCGACAGACCACGCTCGTGTACCATCGAAAGAAGTTTCTTTCAAAGCCCATAACAGACAGTATTCGAATTATCCAATCAATTTATGCCAGTCACAAAAACTTTATCAACGAATACAACGAAGCGAAAAGTCAATGATTATACATGCAAATGAGCTTATTGCTCTTTACTCCCCCTCCACCATCTTTTTACAATACTGGCAGTAGAGCGCGCCCGCGGGGTTATTGGCAAGGGCGCGGTCCTTGGCGATCACGGTGCTGGTGGGGGCCTTGGCGTATTTTGCAAACAGCGCGTCGTGGCCCACGCACAGGCCCAGGATCGCGTTGTACTCAGTGCCCTGCCCGTTCAGGTACAGCGCCTGCGCGACGGGGTTGCAGATCACTTCAAAGGTGCCGGGGCGCACCTTTTCTTGATCGGTGATGCCGTAGTTTTCCTTGGGGCGCGCGCCCATCTTGCACATGGCGGAAATGACGGCGATGCCGTGTTTTTCCATCATGGCGGTAAACACGGCGGCCTCCTGCTTAAGCCCGGTGCAGAAGGCAAGGCCCAATCTGTGGCAGCCCAGCTTTTTCATCAGCTCCGCCACCTCGCGCACGCGCGGCCAGCGGCCGTAGCCCTCGGCCTCTACCTGCGCGGCGGCATGGAACAGCGCCGCGTTTTCGGGCGCTTTCAGCAGGGCGTCCGCCTGCTCAAACAGCGCGCTGTCGTGCATGGGACAGCTTGCGGGCATCGGCCCTTCTTCTTTTTTGCAGCGGTTCACGCCGCACTGGCTGCATTTCATGGCGTTCTCCTTTCAGGCGTTATACGGTTTCCTTCATTTCGATTGTACACCATCCCTCCGCCCACCGCAAGGCGGCGCAAAAGCCTTCAATACAAAACCCGCTATGGATAAGCGGGTTCGCTACGTAAAGCATCCGCAGTTTCAAATAAACAGATATTGTCCCCCGACCTTTGTTATGCCAAATTGCGCTTGTGTGATTTCTTCGCCATGTCCGTCATAAAAAAGCAGGCTCACCGTGCGGATATCCCCATTCGCCATCAGCGTGGTTTCGGGAAAGGTGATCTCGATCTCTACGCTGTCCTTAAATTTTACCGTATGCATCGGAAGAAGGGGATTTTCGTCGCGGCTTACCTCCACGCCCGCTTTGGAAAGAACGTTTATATCGGCAAATCCCTGATTAAAGGTAAAATATCGTATCGCCGGATCAATTTTTTCGATGTGATAAATCCGGCTCAGATTGCCCGTTTGCTGCGATTGTATATTCAATTTATCCGTCCAGAGTGGTTTCATGAAACGTACCGTTCCGGTTTTTGAAGGCATTTTCTCCGACAAAGACTCCGGGCAGTCTGCCGAACACAGCATGACGCTGCCAAGCAGTAGCGTGCAAAATATCGCTACAAGAATCCTGCGATACACAGCAAACACGGCTCGCTCCGTATAACGTAGCAGAGACGAACCTAATTGGCAGTAGTAAAACTGATAGATAGCATGAACAGTATTGCCATAAACAGCGCAATTCGTTTTTTCGTAATGGCCTCCTATCCATCTTGCTTCTTGCGTCATGGTTGTATACAATGCAGTTCGTTTCTACTACAAGAAATATACACTTTTCCCAAATAAAAATCAAGTACCAATGCTTGAAAACCGGCCCTCTCCGTGTAAGAGTATCATAGATAGGTAACAGGAGGAGGGAAGCAAAAGGAGAACC